>CANQKZ010000001.1 GCA_947624585.1 uncultured Oscillospiraceae bacterium
GGCCACGGGCCGCCCGTCTGGGGCTTGCGTGGGGAACCGTGACACGGGGCCACGGGCCGCCCGTCTGGGGCTATCCAAAAAGAAACGGCCCCGCCAAAAAGGCGGGGCCATAATTGTGTATTATTTTACTTGAATTTTTCAACAGTTTCCATATCCGTGTATATCCAGATATAACCGCCGGCCGTTAACCTTTGTCCCCTAGCACATTGGGAAATATTAGAAAAGTTTATGCTTGTTTTCTTGCTTGCCGTGCGTGCGGACTCATACGCCCCGATGCAAGGCCCTATTGAATATGTACCGTCGTTTTTCCGCTCAAAAGTGTATTGTGCAACAGGTTTTGCCGTTTCTGTAGATTGTTTTACCGCCGTTTCCGTATCCGTCCACCCGTACGGGGGCTTGTATCCGGCATTTACCCATTTTTCCATAATTTGACGCAATACGCGCCGGACGTTTGCCACGTCTATGCCCATTGTTTCCGCTATATCCAACGTGCCCATTCCTTGCATGCGATACTTTAACACGTATTGTTGGCGAACGGTCAAGTTTAAATCCGATACCATTCTAGCAAGCTTTCTGGCCGTCTGCCTATTAGCCGTACATGTTTTAAGGCCGTACCCGTACCCGTCCGGACCGCCGGGAATATTGCCGTGCGTAGTATCGCAAGCATAACCGGCGATATCCATACACTTTCCTAGGCGAAAGTAAATTTCATCCATTTTATCCGCTGTAAATTCGCTTATATAGGAATATTCGCTTAAATTTGCTTTGATGGATGAAGATTCGGATACACGGCGACGTACGGCCTTGAATGCCTCTTGAATGGGGGTTGATTCAACGGATATGTATTCCGGTTTTTCGTCGAAAGACGTATATACACGTTTTTTAAGCTTTCGGACCGTGATTTTTACGTCTAGCCAGTTTTCCGGACCGGCATATTTTGACGCAAGCCCCAGCAAGGCCGCTACGGCCTCTTGCGACAGGTCCACGCCGTCAGAAAGTGTTTCCCGCTCAAGCCGTTTTGCGTTTTCGTCCGCCTGTTTGTTTACCACTTCAATTTTGATATCGCCGTCACTGTCAATTGTCCAGTTTGTTGCGGCGTTACTTGCGTCACGCAATCCGTTTAAGGCGGCCCTATCGGATTTTAAGCCCCGCATTAATTCCACTATGGCCGGATTAAATCCGTTATCGGATACGCCGCCCTTTTGACTGGCCGTTTTGACGTTTTGTCCCGCCGTTTTGCGCTGCGGGTCGTTAACTTTTGCCATAACGCTATTGGCAATCGCATCCGCAAGGGCTTGAATTTCTGAGGCGTAGTCCGCGCCGCTTGCAAAGGCTTTTTCAAAATCACGCTTGAGACTGTCAAAAGTGATTTTTCCCTTGCCTTTTTCGGCGTTTTGTGGTACATTGTTAGCGGACTTGTTAGGGTTTAACATGGTTTTTCCCTTCCCGGCAAGTCTAGCGGGTATTTGCGGGTCTGGAAACTTAGCAAATATCCGCTTTTTTCTTGCCTTTACACCATTTAAATGCCGGGTGTAAACGGCAAAATATCAATTGAAAAGGTACTTTGTGCGGGGGAAATTGGATACTTTCGCTTGTGAAAGTATAAACATTGTACACCCGTTGACGTATGTTGTCAAGGATATTTTTTAGATTTTATGAAAAATTATTTTAACGTCCGTGGGGACCGTGACACGGGGCCACGGGCGGGCGGATACGTCTGGGGGAAATGGGGGGGATACGGGGCGGGGGTTACTTGACCTTTTGACGCAATAGCAAGTATGGGGGGCGGTTTTGGTTTTTGGGGGGCTTGTGAGCGCCCCAGACAGAGGATGTCGGTTCATCTGACTGACACGGGAATATTTTTGCCAATTGCCTGCGAATGCTTTGGAAACAGGAGAGAAATACCTGAAAAGTTATCTAAAATGACATTGGGACGGAGAGGAATGTTTTGGTTTATGGGAAAAATGAAGCGTGAGAAGAAAAGAAGAAAATGCTTTAATTGAAGGGATGTGGCTTGAGAAAGCTGTCCAACAGAAAAATTGGATAACGACTAGGAAAATGCCTTGAGAGGATAACTTCGATTTGGTATAATAACGTCAGTGGTCAAGGAAATTATATTGACCCGGAAAGGCGATGTGAACAGATGGCGATCATTCGGGTGGACTTCAATAAGGTCAGGGAAGAGAGAGCGGGGAGGGGCGAGGTCATTGACCTTGACGCTGTGCGCAGGAGCGGGAGGATGCTGAGGGAGGGGCTCATTGCTCCGGCTTGCGAGGAGACGGAGAGGGAGCTTGCCGGGGAGCACGCGGCCGAGCCCATCAAGAGCCTGGAGGATATAGATAAGGTATCCAGGTATCTGAGGGGTCAGGGGCGGTGGAGAGACAATATGCTCTTTATCGTGGGGATCAACTTTGGGCTGAGGGTGAGTGATCTGCTGTCGCTAAGGTTTGCGGATCTTATCAACGAGGACTTCGCCTTTCGGGAGAGGTTCCCCATCTTTGAGAAGAAGACGAGGAACACCAGAAAGGTGAAGAAGAACCGATACGTTACCGTCAACAGGGCGGTCATCGAAGCGGTGACGGAGTTTCTGGAGCATACGCCGGGTGTGAAGCTTTCGGACTATATGTTCAGGAGCCAGTCCAACAACAGCAAGGGAGCCAATAAACCCATGAGCCGGCAGGCGGCGGATGAGATGCTCAAGGGGGTGGCCCGTGAGCTGGGGCTTGGAAACAAGATGGCGACCCACTCTTTGAGGAAGACCTTTGCCTATCACCAGATGGTGATGAGCGGGAACGACCCGAGGAAGCTGCTCCTTCTCCAGAAGATGTTCGGCCACTCCTCCGCCGCTCAGACGCTGGACTATATCGGCATTACGGGGGAAGAGATCGACGAGGCATATAGGAGGCTGAACCTGGGGAGCCGGAGGTATAACTATCTGGTGGACGGACGTATCGAGGAGTGCGACGCCATGCTGGGGTGAAAGGAGCGTTTTCTGCAAACTGAACGCCCCAATTTGCAGAAATATTTTGAGAGCCCCTGCGGCTCTAGGCGTTTCAGCCACGTTCCCTTAAATAATATATATATAGAAAAAACCATGGTTTGAAAGCTAAGGCCAATGAATACCAAAGCTCTTTGTTTACCTACCATCCTGAACGCCGGAATTTGCAGAAATGTCGGGATGTGACCAAAAAAGGAGGGAACATTTGTTCATTTGGGTAAGGAGATCACTATCGTGGACGCCCGGATGGGGAGGGGGAAGTCCTCCGCCGCCATCCGGTACATGAACGAGAACAAGGGTAAGAAGCGGTTCCTTTATATCACGCCGTACCTGAAGGAGGTGGATCGGATCTGTGAGCAGTGTGATTTTGAACAGCCGGAGGCGGACCGGGCCAGTAATACTAATATCTAATTAAAATAAGACATTTGCGACGGTCTTTTTCGCGTCATGCTGCGTCAGCCGCCTTGGGAATACATACAGTATTCCCTGCGGCGTCTTCCTTGCCTGACACGAAAAATCCTCGCCGCTCGGTGTCTCCTTTTAAATAGATATTAGTATAAGTCCGCGGAGCTCAAGGCGTACTTAGGCCGCGGTCAGAACGTCGCCGCCACCCACGCCCTTTTCTATCTGCTGGACGATGAGGCGCTGGAGCTTGTGCGAAGCCGCCGGTATTCCCTGATCGTGGACGAGAGCATCAGCGCCGCGGAGAGGCTGCTGACGACCCACAGCGACTTTGAGATCGTCACGGAACAGCTGACCACGGAGGGGCAGAACGGGAAGCTCCGATGGCGCGACCCGGAGTATTCCGGGGCGTTCGTCCGGATCAAGGAGGCCGCGGACGCCGGGGCCCTGTTCCGGGTCGGCGCCTCCCTCATTAAAATGCTGGACCCGGAAATCTTCCGCGCCTTTGACGAGGTGACTATGCTTACGTACCTCTTTAACGGACAGTACCAGAAGGGGTATCTGGACTGCCACGGCTTCCAATACCGCGTGGTGGGCATCGAGCATGACGAGCGCGGGGCGCGGTTCTCGGACAAGCCGGACGAACCGGAGCCGGTGGACTTCGGAGAGCTTATCCGCATTGTGGATGCCCCGCGGATGAACGCCCCCGGCAACGGGCGGCTGGCGCTTTCCAAGGGGTGGTACTCGCGCCACGGGTATTCCAGCAAGGAGATCACGGCGCTGCGTAGTGGGATGCGCAACTTTTTCCAGGACATCACGAAGAGCACGAAGGACGACCGGTTGTGGACGTGCTTTAAGGACCATCAGCAAAAGCTGGTGGACAGGAAGACAGGGCGGTACCGGCGGGACTTCCTGCAATCCAACGCCAGGGCGACCAACGAATACCGCCATAAGACCAATATCGCCTATATGGTGAACCGGTTCGTGGACCCGAATCTGGAGTATCTGTTTGCCAGCCGTGGGCGCGCCGTCGATGAGGACCTCTTTGCCCTGTCGGAAATGCTTCAGTGGATCTGGCGGAGCGCCATTCGGGTGGGGGAGCCCATCAACCTGTATATACCGTCCAGCCGCATGAGGAAGCTTCTCACGGATTGGATCGAACAAAATACATAAAAGGAGAAAAATGAATATGGATCAACACTCGTGCAGTCGGTGCATTTACGCGGCGGAGTGCCTACGGGGACGCGCCTGCGGCTACTACACGCCGGAGGATGAGGGCGAGCTGGAGGAGGAGTACGCGGAGAGCGGGCGGGAGGAATACCGGCGCGCCTGGGAGGAGTACATGGAGGAGGCCGGCGGGCGCTGTTGAGCTTTAGGTTATCAAGGAAATTATATTTACCCAAAAGGGAGGCGATGGACTCTGGCCAGACAAGCGTCATGTCAAAAATACATCTTCAAGATACACTCGGGGCGTCTGAGAAAGGCCCGGTGGCGGTTGACTTTGCCGCTGGCGGAGGCGCGGAGGAACGATGAGGTCATATCCTTAGCGGACAGCCAGGTACTGCGGTGGCTGGATGAGCTGAACGGCGTGGAGGACGCGGAGAGGCGGGCTCGGGAGCTGAAGGCGGAGATCCGAAGGCTCCGCAGGGAGCCGAACAGCGTTCAGAACAGGAGGCGGGCGAGGGCGCTGTATGCCATGCTGGACGAGGTGCAGTTCAAGCCGGACTATGTGTGCGTCATCGTCGACAAGGAGAAGGATTACCGGCGGGCCTGCCGGGGGTTCAGCATCAACGGCATGAGGTTCGAGCGGCTCCTTGGGACTAACGGGGGCGTCAAGAACGAGACCATCGTCTTCGTGAGCGCCAGACGCGCCGGGGAGCTCCGGCGGCGGATAGACAACGGGCGAGACCAGGAGATGAAGCTGGTGCCGGCGAAGCTGGAGGCGTACAAGGCGCTGACGTGCAGCGCGTCCGACCCGGTGTCCATGCCGCGGGGCGTGCTGGTGGTGAAGGACTGCGAGACGAAATTTTTCTCGGACGTCATTTTTCTCAGCGACGAGGACGGCGGGGAGCCGCGGATGGAGGTCCGAAGCGGGACGGAGATCGAGCTTGACGAGTCCGACGGGTACGGGCTGATGCTCCCGGCTCTGGCGGAACGGTGGTCTGAGGAGCTGGGGCTCGATTATCTCGTCTCCGGCGTCAACACCAGGTTCAGCTGGGAAAAGGGGATGGTCTTTACCTTTGATTTCCTGGACTTCGCGGAGAAGAAGGCGGGGACGTATACGGTCCGGGACGCCTGGGGGGACGAGGTGGATATCCGGAACGTGGAGCTCATCCTGACCACGTCCATGGTGAAGCTCTGGGACAGCTACAAAAGCTGTGAGGAATACCTGAAAAACAGCATGGAGAACGGGTACACCTTTGGGATAGCCAAGACGTGCCCTCGGGAGCTGGAGAGCCAGAGAACGCTGAACTACCAGTTTATCCAAAGCTACGACCTGACGGACGAGGATATCGAGAAGCTGATCGAACCGACGGTGCGGGAGATACGGGACGTGCTGTGCGACGATGCAGACAAGACGGTGCTCTTTTTGAAGGGGATGGGCCTACACGAGAGAAGCGCCGCCGGGTGCGAGAACGACTTTGCCAAGGCGCTGATGATCGAGCCGGAGATGCTGGACGACCCGTTCGTGCAGGGGAAGATCTACCAGGCTATACGCAACAGGATCAATGAGGCGAAGGTGGGCGTTCTCAACGTACACGGGAATTACTCCATCGTGGGCGGGGACCCCTACGCGCTGTGCCAGCACATCTTTGGCCTGGAGGTGACGGGGCTTTTGAAGGCGGGGGAGATCTACAGCCGGTACTGGTCCGACGCCGGGGCGGAGAGGCTGGCGTGCTTCCGGGCGCCCATGACCTGCCACAACAACATCCGGCTCGTCCGGCCCCACAGGAGCTGGGAGGCGGACTACTGGTACCGGTATCTGACGGCGTGTACGCTGTTCAACGCCTGGGATACGGCGGCACACGCCCTCAACGGAATGGATAAAGATGGAGATTTGGTTATGCTCACGGACAATGAAGTGTTGGTGGAGAGGCTCCGGCCTATGCCGGCGCTGATGTGCGTACAGCGTAAGGCGGAGAAGAGGCTCGTCACGGAGGCGGACGCCATCCAGGCCAACATCGACAGCTTCGGGGACGACATCGGGAAGACCACCAACTGGGTCACCTCCATGTTCGAGGTGCAGGCGCGCTATCCCAAGGACAGCGAGGAATACCGGGTGCTGGACTACAGGATCAAGTGCGGGCAGCTGTACCAACAGAATAACCGGGCTTAACCGGTGTGTTCACGTTCACAGTAATGTGATCGAAAAGAGATCCACTGAATTGCTGGAAAACCCTAAAGCCGTGCGGGCTACAACGCAGGAATGAAAAATCCAAACGTGATGGCGGCGAAAGCGGAAAAAACAGCACGGATGGCGCATGGTCAAATCCTAAACGCCTTAAAAATGGGCAATCAGCAGCCAAGCCCCGAATAGGGGAAGGTTCAACGACTATCCCGTATGGGAGTAGGGCGCAAGCGATTGGCGCCCGAAGTGGTGGACGCCACGATACCGTGGCGAAGATATAGTCTGAGCGTTGGCCGAAAGGCCAAGAAGTTACCTGCGAAGGAGCAGCGTCCTAATATGCTTGGCGGCATAGATCATGAACGAAGGAGGTGATAGATATGCCAGCAAAGAACTTGACCTGGAAAAGGTTTGGCAGGCTTACGGTCTTATATCGGTGCGAAGACAACGTCACGCCGTCCGGTTATAAGACACCTATGTGGATGTGTCTGTGCGACTGCGGCAACAAGGTCGCTGTCCGCGGAAAGAGCCTGACCGGAGGCGTGACCAGGTCGTGTGGATGCCTTGCGAAAGAGTTAATGTCTGAGAGGAAGCGCGTGCATGGCGGCTTTGGTACGAGGCTGTATGCCGTATGGGACAGTATGCGCCAGCGGTGCAATAATCCAAATCATTATGCCTATGCCAATTATGGAGGACGTGGAATTTCCGTTTGTAGGGAATGGGATGATTACTCCGCTTTTCGCCGTTGGGCGTTGTCATCCGGGTATGATGACGGCGCGGGGCGTGGTGAATGCACGTTGGATCGTGTGGATACAAACGGCGACTATCGCCCGGATAATTGCAGATGGGTGAATATGCGGGCACAGACGAACAACAGGAGGGAGACAATCTTCCTAACCTACGAAGGTCAAACCCTGCCGTTATCAGAGTGGGCTGATATAACCGGGATCAAGTACCCCACCCTTTGGCAAAGATATAAGCGAGGATGGCCCATAGATAAGGTACTCCTGAGGCCGTAAAAATAACCGCCAAGCAAATGAATCGCAGAACATAACTGGCAATAGACAAAGCGAAAGGAATTATTTGTAAGCCGATGCCGAGGGAGTGGCATGACAGGCACGCGGCGAATGTGATCGAGGAGCCGGAGAAGAGGAGGCTTTATCAGAGGACGGCGGTGGATAAGAAGCCGTACTTTATGCGGGTCATCTACCCGGCGCTTATGAATCAGTACAACACATACATAAAAAACACGAATAAGAACGCCATGCGGGAGTTCGGAATGACGGTGGAGGAGCTCAAGGCCGTCCCGGAGGCGGAGAGGACCGAGAGGCAAAGGGATTTTCTGCGGTACTTCGACCGGAGTATGCCGGTGGGAGTGAGCGACTGCGTGATGAACCGCATCTGCCGGAGGATCGAGGCGGAGTTCGACGGGTACATCGGGCGGCATAACGCCTCAACGGCGTTTGACTACACCATCATGAAAAGCGGCGCGGAGTACAGCCGGGGACAGCTGGACGCCATTGTGAAGCTCTATGAGAACTACTGCCAGCGCCTGCGGAGCTTCGCCGTTTTCACAAGCTACGAGCGGGTGGACGAGTACGACTCCTTTGCCAGGATGCAGGAGATGCGCCAGGAGTTTGTGTCGGAGTGTACGAAGATCTGCCCGGACAGGAGGGCCCTTTGCGACATCGTCCTGGACATCTGCTACCGCCGGAACGGGACGAAGCGTTTTGCCTGGGAGATGTGCGGGGACGAGATCATAGAAAATCTTCTGGAGAGGCACGGCGGGGAGCTGACCTTCCCGGAGCCGGACCCGGAGGGGGACATTGTCTTTGCCGGGGAGAGGTTCACCAGAAAGACCATCAGGATCGGAGGAGAGAATGAGTATAGAGCTGAATGAGTATGAGTGGGCGGAAAAGATGATCGGCAACAGGGACCTGGGGAAAAAGCCGGTGGAGACGCTGAGCCGCGTGGCCAGGTATTACTATGAGAACAGCTATGGCAAGCGGGATATCCGGCGGCGGCTGGACGCCTTCCTGCTCCAGTGCGACCCCAACGCGTCTTTGGTCCACTGGTCGGACACCCTGGACAGGATCGTCCGGGGCGTGGGGCGGTATAAGCTTGTGCGGATGAAGGAGGTGGCAGTCCACGAGCCGGAGCTTCGGCGCATCGAGACGCTGGAGGGGAAGCAGCTGCGCAGGCTGGCCTTTACCCTCCTGTGCGTGGCCCGGTATTGGGACAACGTCTCCGAGGCCAACAATCACTGGGTCAACACACAGGACAAGGAAATCATGAAGCTTGCGAACATCGCTACCTCCATTAAGCGGCAGAGCGCCATGATGGGACAGCTCAGAAAGCTGGGGTTCATACGGTTTTCCAAGAAAATCGACAACCTGAACGTCCGGGTGCTGTTTATGGAGGACGGGCCGGACGCCATACATATCCAGGACTTTCGGAACCTGGGCTACCAGTATTTGAAATATTGCGGGGAGCCGTACTTTGAGTGCGTGAGCTGCGGCATCACGGAGAAGATCCGGGAGCCCAACCGGGGCAGGCCGCCTAAATACTGTCCCGCCTGCGCCGCGCAGATGAGGACGAGGCAGAATGTCAACGCGGTGATGAGAAGAAGACAAGTCAGTGAGGAGGTTATGAGATGAAGGGTGTGACGATTATTGCGGAGCATGTGGTGAAGAACGGCGGAGACGGCGCGTGGCTGGCCAGGGCTCTCTTTGCGGGATTTGGCGTCCTTTTGTTGTTAGGGATGTTTGGCCTCTTTTTAAAGGACTGCCATGACAGTTATTTTGATATCTATGACTGGGGCGTGGTCCTGATTGCGCTGCTGGCGATCCTGTGCTTCGGTTTTATGTGCGCTGGTGCCGCAAAGAATTTTGCCGATGATTCGACGCACATGGAATATACGGTCAAGCTGGACGAGAGGGCGAGCTATCTGGAGTTTACGGAGAGGTACGAGGTGCTGGAGGAAGAGGACGGAGTGTGTAGGGTCAGGGAGAGGGGGTAGGGGAGGGGCGTCACCGTTTGTCTGCCTGTGCTGGACGGAACCACCCCGGCGCTGCGCGCCACCCCGACCTAGGAGGGGCAACGTAGTTGGAGGCGGGTGCGGTTTGTCGGGGCCGGTCTGTCATCCAACCTTCGCTTCCCCCCTGCCCCCCTCCTACGAGGAGGGGGCTTAAAAGGTTGCGGCTTCGCCGCATTCTTTGATTTGTCCGCTGCGGCGGGGACGACCCTTTCGGCGCCTGCGGGCGCCACCTCCCCCGTGGGGGAGGTAGGGACGAGGGACGGGGGGCGAAGGCTCGAATACCCCGCCGCTGCGGCGGCACCCCATCTCCGGCCTAAGAGCCGCCCCTTCGGGGCGGTTGGCCTCCGAAACACGCCTGCGGGCGTAGTCTTTCCCAAAGAGGGGTTAAGGGGAATAAGGTTGCGGCTTCGCCGCGTTTTGATTATCCGCTGCGGCAACCCTTCCGGCGCTTCGCGCCACCTCCCCCAGGGGGAGGTTTGCGGGACCTGCCACCACATGCTGTGCTTGAATGGATTGTAGAGGCTTGATTTTGGGTTGCGTGTTGGAAAAAAGTTGGGGTCTGAAACCCTTGGGGGACAAGGATTTTTGGCTTGGTTGATGGGGTGTATGTATGAATGGTAATCATATCATCCCATCATGGCGCGAGCCAAATAAAAAGTAAAGGGTGAACGAAAGAAATTGATCGCGATCAACAAAGAGGAGAGCCGCCTTATCCGGGAGAGATTCCCGAGGGTGACCATCGTCAGGACTATGCGGCAGAAGTCCGCGCGGCACCGCTATTATATGGAGGAGTCGCCCAAGGCTGCGAGGCTGATCGAGAGGCTGCGGGGAGCTGAGAAAAAGGAAAACGCGGTCTATACGCAGGCCCATAGGTGAAATGGGGGTGTCATAGATGGACTTATCGCAGAGGCCGAATGAGAGCAATTTGGACTATCATAAGCGCCTTGTCTATGGCAAGCTCACGGACAAAACGCTGGCGGATGTGGATTATTCGGAGCTGGCCGAGGCGCTGTACGGACAAGCCTATGCCTCCGACGTGGCGAGAAGGATGGTGTACGGGAGCAAGCGCACGCTTGACGCCCTTGCCTTGGATGCCGAAACGGATATTGAAAGCGCGGATATCCTGACGGAGTTGGACACCAAAAAGGTCGAGCTCCAAAAGGAGCGCCAGAAGTTTTTTGACCAGCGTAACGCCTTCAATAAGGCGGTGCGGGAGCGGGCCAGGCAGGAGGAGCTCAATGAGATTCTGCTGCGGGCCGTGCGGGAGGGGGATTTGCCGGAGCTCAGGTATGAGCCGCGGGAGACGGCGCCTTCGGACAACGACCTTCTGGTGAGCCTTAATGACCTGCACTATGGGGCGGTGGTGGAGAACTACTGGAATACATACAGCCCCGAGCGGTGCCGGGAGATGATGTGCGCGTATCTCGACAGGATCGTCGAGATCGGGCGGCTCCACAAAAGCCAGCGGTGTATTGTCTGGGAGAACGGGGACGCCATCAGCGGGAACATCCACCAGTCCATCGCCGTGACGAACAAGGAAAACGTCATCGAGCAGATCAAGGGGGTGTCGGAGCTCATCGCGGAATTCTTGGCGGAGCTGAGCCGGCATTTTGAGGCGGTGGTCTTCGTCAGCGTGGCGGGGAACCACAGCCGTCTCAATCCCAACAAGGAGATGGCGCTGGTGAGCGAGCGGCTGGATGACCTGGTGGAGTGGTATCTAAAGGCGAGGCTCCAAGCTTTTGAGAACGTGACTATCGGCGGGGCCAGGAAGATAGACAACACCATGTACCTCATGGACGTGCGGGGGCGTACCTACTGCGGCGTCCACGGGGACTTTGACGACACGCCGGGGAAGGTGCAGACGCTTCAGACCATGGCCGGCAAGCCGGTGTACGCGGTCCTATCCGGGCACCGGCACCACAACGAGCTGGGGGAGGTGCAGGGCGTGAAGACCGTTATGGCCGGGAGCTTCCTGGGCATGGACGACTACTGCGTCCAGAAGAGGATCGTCGGGCGGGCGGAGCAGATCGTCTGCGTCTGCACGGAGGACGGGATCTTGTGTTCCTATGACATTCCGCTGTGATCGGGCTGGCCGAAAGGCCCTGGTCCACCATATCGCGGGGAAATCCCCCGCCAGTTTCTCCACACCAGACAGGAATCGGGCGCTGTGAAACGCAGCTCGTCTGGCCGCACAGACTATAAATCATATTGCGGAACGTGTGCGCAATGAGGCATTCGGGCCCGGCGATCTCTCGGACGCAGATCGGATGTAAGTCCTCAACATTGAACAGAACCCGGCACGCGACGTCCTCGCTGAAGCCGCTTTGCCTTACCGCCACGCAAGCGTGACGGCTCGGGCGCGGGCTTCGCTCGTCCTCTCCCCACGCAATCTTTGATTGCGCGGGGACCCTAATGAGACGACGATGCGGACCACGCCGGGTCAATTAAGACATATTTACCTCACGCCGCCGTGTGGACAGTCCGGTGCCTACCGGGAAAGAGCGGCGGCCTGGGGTGGATATATTTGAACAATCCCATAGCGGTAAGCCTCCCAAACATCCGGGAAGTGCTGAGCCTATGGGGTTTAGAAGCCCTGGCACGGGCTGTAGTGCCGAATGTGTGCGGTGGCGGGATAGACACCGCCACCCGCATACTTTATATGCGGAGTGCTTGAAGCAGAAGCCGGAGGCGCTGACCGGTCAACGGCGCTGAGGGTGTGGCGGGTCACGCCCGTCTCTCCGCTCCAAAGCGCAAGCGGGCGTTGAAGCGCGAGAAGTTAAGTGCCGTATTCAGGGCGACGGGCTGGCGGTGGCTGATGATAAGACGCAGCGCGGCGCTTGTTATGTGAAAATTGGGGCGGAACCACCCCTGCCGCGCTTTGCGCGGCTGTCCCCTCCGTTGGAGGGGCTAAAGGGGAGCACACGGGTAGTCTTGCCCCTCCTACGGAGGGGTGGCGCGAAGCGCCGGGGTGGTGCTGCAATCCGTCTACCGGAAGCGTCCGTTACGCTCCACGGGCTCGAATACCCCGCCGCCGCGGCGGCACCCCTCTTCCCCGAAGAGGGGTTAAGGGGAATAAGGTTGCGCCGCGTTGCGGCGCTCTTTTATTATCCGCTGCGGTGGCCCCTTCGGCGCTTCGCGCCACCTCCCCCAAGGGGGAGGCAACCCTTTCGGCGCCTTGCGCCACCTCCCCTGGAGGGGAGGCTAAAGACGAAGGCGCAGCCCTGAAGGGGGCCCTTTCGGCGCTGCGCGCCACCTCCCCCAAGGGGAAGGTAAAAAGGGGCGGGGTTGACAGAGATTGAACGAAAGAAAGGGAGAAGAAAAGGAATGTTGATCAATAAATCGGATTTTGTCCAGCAGCTGGTGGACAAGTATGGGTATACGAAGGGGTCCGCCTCGACGCTGGTGGACGACTTTTTGGAGCTTTTGACTGAGGATATGGCCGAGGGGATGTCCGTGTCCTTTTATGGATTCGGGCGCTTTGGGGTCATTGAGCATGGGGGTGGGAATTGCAGGAACCCGAAGACGGGGGAGCCCTGCGATACCGCCTCTTACTATATCACCCGCTTCTATCCCGGGCAGGGCATGAAGCTGGCCGCCAGGAAGTGCGGGGACCTGTGGAAGTCGCGGAGAAGGGCGGTGTGAGATGGCGGACGCGCCGAAGCGAAAGAGGCTTGAAAAGACCGTTTCCGATCCGCCGCCGGTGGGAAACCAGAAGTTCTACTGCCCCCGGTGCGGTACGGCGTACAGCCGGCAGAAGGGGTATTTTCCGGTGAGCCACAGCCCTATGTACCGGATGGGCGGGTATTTGCCCTGGTGCAGTGAATGTGTGGACGAGATGTACGACGAGTACCGGAAAAAGTTGGGGGACGACCGGCGCGCCATGAAGCGGATGTGCATGAAGATGGATCTCTATTGGAGCGACAGCATCTTCGACATGGTGGAGCGGACGGCAGGGGTCAACTCACGCATCAGAAGCTACATCGGGAAGACGAATATCATCCGCTACATAGATAAGACCTATGACGACACCCTCCAGGAGGAGGAGAAAAAGGGCGCGGCCGTCTCCCTCGCGCCCGCCGCCGACGCCGACGGAGAGGACGAGGCGGGTGTGGACGACGAGCTTATCGAGTTCTGGGGCACCGGTTATGACGCGGATTCCTATAAGGATCTGGACAGGCGGTACACCAAGTGGACAAGCGGTGTGAAGAATATCTCCCCGGTCCACGAGGCGCTTTATAAGACCATCTGCATCAACGAGCAGATCATCGCCAGGAGCGGCGCCAAGGGGGACGTGGCGGACAAGGCGCAGAAGAACATGATGGACGCCCTCAGCGCCCTGAACATCAAACCCTCTCAGGTCAAGAATGACAGCCAGGACGCGGAGGTGGAGAAGATGCCGCTGGGCGTGGGCATCCAAACGTGGGAGTTTCATAGGCCGCTCCCCAGGACGCCGGAGGAGCTGAAGGACCAAAGCCGGCTCAAGAGAAATATCCTCACCTGGTTCGTGGGGAAGACCAGCAAAATGGTGGGCGCCAAGAACAGCTATTCCCGTATGTACGAGGAGGCCATGGACAAATACCGCGTCCGAAAGCCGGAGTACGCCGGCGAGGATGACGACACGATCCTCGCTGATATTTTCGGAGACGGGGGTGACGGCGGATGAGTCAGGGACAGTCGAGGCGGGAGCGGGTCGTCGAGGGGATGGCGATCTGGGGGAGTTACTACCGGGAGAACATCGACGAGTTCGTGACGGACTACCTGGGGTTCACCTTTTTGAAGTGGTTTCAGCTGGCGCTTCTCGTGATGATGAATTGCTGCCGGACCTTTGTTTTGATCGCGGCCCGAGGAATCGGAAAGTCCTTCCTGGTGGCGATCTTCGCCTGCGTCCGGTGCATTTTGTACCCGGGGACGCAGGTGGTCATCACCTCCGGGACCAGGGGGCAGGCCATCAACGTCCTGGAGAAGATCCAGGTACAGCTCATGCGGGATTCCACGAATCTGCGCAACGAGATCGACCTGGAAAAATCCAAGTTCTCCGGCCAGGACGCCAAGGTGCTTTTCAAAAACGGGAGCTACATCAAGGTGGTCACGGCCAACGACTACGCCCGCAGCAACAGGGCGAACATTTTGATCGTGGACGAGTTCAGGATGCTCCGCAAGGACACCGTGGATACCGTCCTCAAGAAGTTCCTGACAAGCCGGCGGATGCCGGCGTACAGCGAGCTGACGGACGCCGAGCGCAAAGCGGAATACGCCAAGGAGCCCAACGAGTCCTTCTACTTATCATCGGCTTAACGAAATAGGCCGCCAGCGCAGTAATGCACCGGTACTGATCCATCGAATTGCTGGAAACCCCTTAGAGCCATGCAGACCACAACGTAAGGATGAGAGATGCCTAAGCGTGAAGGTTTGAAAACTGTATGGATTGGGCAATCAGCAGCCAAGCCCCGAATAGGGGAAGGTTCAACGACTATCCCGTTGAGGGAGTAGGCCGCAAGCTACTGGCGGTCGAAGCGGTGGACGCCCGTTTACGGGCGAAGATATAGTCTGAACTTTGTGGAAACGCAAAGATAATATTGGAGGTTTGGCGAACCTTTATTTGTGATTATTTGGGGGCTTCAATAATGCCAACGGAAAAAAGGGATTACAGTATTCTCGGGCAAAAATTTGGAAGGCTTGTCGTTTTAGATTTTGCCGGAAAGGATAAAGCAGGGCATACGCTTTTGAGATGCAAGTGCGACTGCGGGGCCGAGGTAATTGTTTCGAGGAGCAATTTGAAATCCGGGGCGACTTCATCGTGTGGCTGCGCGAGGAAAGAAATTGTTTCAAGCCTCAAAACGACACATGGCGGGAAGGGAACGCGCCTGTATAGAGTGTGGCAGGGTATGCGTGAACGATGCTCGAATCCAAACCACTCCTCTTATATGCTTTATGGCGGTAGGGGAATATCGGTATGTGATGAGTGGGATCGGGACTACTCTGCGTTCAGAGATTGGGCCATTGCCAACGGGTATGACCCAACAGCGAAACGAGGAGAGTGTACCCTTGACCGCGTCGATTGTAACGGCTGTTATTGTCCTGAAAATTGTAGATGGGTTTCTATGCTCGTACAAAGCAATAATAGGAGAAATAGTCACAAATAATCATCCAATAAACAAATTGTATTTCAAAGACCATTGGTCCTACACAAAGACGGTGGACACCTTTAAGGTGATGCTGGACGACACGAGGGCGGACTTTGTTTGCGGGCTTCCGTATCAGCTCTCCATCCAGGAGGGGCTTCTGTTCCCGGAGGATGTGGAGAGCGATATGCTGGAGTCGGACTTTAATGAGATAAAGTGGTCGATGGAGATGGAAGCGGATTTCTTCGGGGATGACGGGGACGCGTTTTTTGACTATAACTCGATCTCAAAGAACAGGCGCATCCAATATCCCATGCTGCCGGAGAGGTTGGCCTCGGTTTTGGGGCATCCGAAGAGTATGAGGATACCGCCGAAACAGCCGGGGGAGATGAGGATCCTGTCGGCGGATATTGCGCTTATGTCCAGCAAAAAGCAGAATAACGACGCCTCGGCGATCTTCATAAACCAGATGCTCCCCACGAAGGCGGGGCGGTACATCAGCAACATCGTCTATACGGAATCCTCGGAGGGCCTGCGCACGGACGCGCAGGCTTTAGTTATACGCAAGCTCTTTGACGAGTTCCAATGCGACTATATCGTGCTGGATACCAACGGCGTGGGGCTTGGCGTCTTTGACGAGCTCTGCCACGACATCCCGGACCCGGACTCCGGGGAGATCTATCCGGCGCTTTCGTGCTGCAACGACCCAACCATGGCGGAGCGGTGCACCAACAAGGACGCGGAGAAGGTCATCTGGTCCATGAAGGCCACCAACAAGGTGAATTCCGATTGCGCGGTGCTTTTGAGAGACGGCTTCCGCAACGGACGGTTGAGACTGCTGGTCACGGAGTACGACGCCGGGGAGCTGTTGGATGGCGTGGAGGAGTTCAGGAAGCTGAGCCCGCAGCAGCAGGAGGTCGTGAAGCTGCCGTATACCAATACGACGCTTTTGATCAACGAGCTTGTGAATCTGCAAAGCGAAACGACGCCGGCGGGGGTGCGGGTCTATGAAAAGACCGGCATGAGAAAGGACCGGTATTCCAGCCTCAGCTACAACTTCTATGTGGCGACACAGCTGGAGGCAAAACAGACGAGACGGCGCAGGAGCCAGGAGGAGCCGACGAGCTTCTTCCTGTACAGGGCGCCGAAAATCAAATAGAAAGGGGGCGACAAGAACGGACGAGCAGAAAAAGGACGTGGGAGGCATGATAGGGATCTCCAGTAAGTTTGCGGTTTTGAATAAGCTCATCACCAGAGACTTAAACAAGAACACCAACACGCCGACCTTTCCCCTTTATACAAAGGAGAATATCCAGGAATACCTGAAGAACCCATACACCTATGAAAAGCAGCTGAGGAATGCGGTCACCTATATCTATGGGGCGAGCTCGCACTTCAGGCGGATCATAGCGTATTTCGCGTCCCTGACGGACTTAGCGTATGTGGTGTCGCCCTATCGGATCGACCCGGCGTCGGCCAACAAAAAGACGGTGGCCAGAAATTACAGGAGGGTCCTGAACACCATGGCGGCGATGAGCGTGCGGACACAGTTCCCGAAGATCCTGACGGTGTGCCTGAGGGAGGATGTGTTTTACGGGACGCTGTGGGTCACCAGCGATAACATCACCATCCAGCAGCTTCCGTCGGATTACTGCGCTATCTCCACCATCGAGGGGAACGTGCCGAATGTGTCCTTTGACTTTTCCTACTTCGACAGCCACGGGGACAGCCTGCCCTTTTATCCGGCTGAGTTCACCGCGAAATACAACGCCTACCGGTCAGACCGGCAGAATAAGCGCTGGCAGGAGCTGGACGCGCCCAACTCCTTTGCCATCAAGTGCAACAACGACATCCTGGCCTACGCCGTGCCGCCCTTTGCGGGGATCCTCCGGGAGATCTACGACATAGAGGATTATAAGGCCTTAAAGCTTACGAAGACGGCGCTGGAGAACTACGCCATGGTGGTGATGACGCTGGAGACGGACGAGGACGGGCATTGGAAGCTCGACTACGACAAAGCCAAGGAGTTCTGGCGGAACCTGGACGCGGTCCTGCCGGAGGAGGTGGGGTCGGTCCTGACGCCGATGCCCATTGACAAGATCAGCTTTGAGCGGACCCACACCGGGGACACGGACAACGTGGCGGAGGCGGAGAGCAATCTCTTTTCCGCGGCGGGCGTTTCCTCGCTCCTTTTCGATAACGCCAAGGCGTCGGCCAACGCGCTGGTGCTGTCTATCAAGGCGGACCAGGCCATTACCTTTGGGATCGTGAAGAGCATCGAGGACATGGTCAACCGGTTCCTCTGGGCGCAGGGGTACGGGAAGAACTTCAAGGTGA
Source organism: uncultured Oscillospiraceae bacterium (assembly GCA_947624585.1). GTDB lineage: Bacteria > Bacillota > Clostridia > Oscillospirales > Oscillospiraceae > RUG626. Next base: position 18,243 of record CANQKZ010000001.1, read on the forward strand.
CGTTCCTGGACTGCTCCCCCTTCAACCGGAAGGAGGTGGGGGATATGTACATCAAGGCGTGCCAGTACGGCCTGCCGTTCATCTCCATGTACGCGGCGTCCCAGGGTCTCAGCCAGATCGAGATGGACTCCATGAGCTTCTTGGAGAACGATGTACTGAACCTGCCGGAGAGGTTTAAGCCGCTGGAGAGCTCCGCCACCCAAAGCGCCGGCGAGGGCGCCACCGATGAGGGCGGGGCGCCCATGAAGGACGTGGACGAGCTTTCGGAGAGCGGGGAGCAGAACCGCGAGGACGCTTAGAGGTGACGGATGAAAAGGTTTGTCTATGTGTTCTGCACCGAAGACAGGGACGTGCTCCTGGCGGAGGGGTATGAGCTTCTCTGCGAGGCGAAGGAGCAGGAGGTCTATGTCTTTTTGAATCGGGAGGGAGAGCCGGAGGGGCTTACGCTTCCGAGGCTGGAGACGGATGTGGTGAGGTTTTGGGTGGGGTAGGATCACCCCTGCGGCTTCGGCGCTGTCCGCGACCTGGGAGTGGCTTTTTGTTGTGGGCGGGTGCGGGGTGTCGGGACCGATCTGTTATCCTACCTTCGCTACCCCCCTGCCCCCTCCTACGAGGAGGGGGCTTTAAAAGGTTGCGCCGCTTTGCGGCGCTTTTTGATTATCCGCTGCGGCGGGGAGGACCCTTTCGGCGCTGCGCGCCACCTCCCCCACGGGGGAGGTTAACGGGGGCTCGAATACCCCGCCGCTGCGGCGGCGCCCCTCTTTCCCAAAGAGGGGTCAAGGGGAATAAGGTTGCGGCGCTACGCGCCGCCTTTTATTATCCGCTGCGGCGGGGAACCCTTTCGGCGCTTCGCGCCACCTCCCCTGAAGGGGAGGCTGACGGGCGGGTTTGGAACCCGCCCCTACATTGTAACCTCCGGAGGGGCGGTTAATTTGTTTGCGGAAGGTGGTGAGCTCCATTGTGAGCGAGAGAAAGTTGAGGATCGTGTTTGCGTCCGGGGTGAGTGGGCTTACGGAGAGGAACGGGTCCTTTGACAGCGGGGTGCTCCGTGTGGCTTACACCGGGCGGAACCGCAACAACAGCTTTATAAGCCGGGAGACGTTTGAGCGGTGTATGCCGAGCATCTATAACTGCCCCATCGTCTGCCGGTACGACAGACAGACGGACTCCATCGGCGGGCATGACATGGAGCTGGTGACGGACGGCGGCGGGAATATGCGCATCGTCAACATCACCCAGCCCGTGGGCGTCGTCCCCGAGAGCGCCAGGTACTGGTGGGAGGACATCGAGGACAACTCGGGGCTCCATGAGTATCTGTGCGTGGACGTGCTCCTTTGGAAGAGGCAGGAGGCGTACAGGAAGATCCGGGAGGACGGCATTACGGACGAGTCTATGGAGATCTCCGTCAAGGACGGGGCCATGGAGGACGGGGTGTATGTGATCCGGGATTTTGAGTTCAACGCTTTTTGTTTGCTGGGCTCCGTGGAGCCGTGCTTTGAGTCGGCGGCGCTGGAGATGTTCTCCAAGGACGACTTTAGAGAGCAGATGGAGGCGATGATGCGGGACTTCAAGGAGTCCTTTTTGGCGGTTTCATCCACGAAAGAGGGTGAAGATAAATTGAATTTTTCAACGGAAGGAGGAGATGGGGCATTGGATGAGAAGATCGCTCTGGTGCGGGAATACGGGTTCGACGCGGACAAGCTGGAGTTCTCCCTGGATGAGCTGACGGCGGACGAGCTCCGGGAGAAGCTTGAGGCGCTCAAGGCCGCCGGGGAGAACGCCGGTTCCTTTGGCCTGGAGGGAAATTTTCAAAGCGAGCTCATGGACGCTCTGGGAGAAGAGAAGGTCGAAGCCTGCTGGGGGACGGACTCCAGATACTGGTTCTGGGACTACGACAGGGACCTTTCCGAGGTCTACGCCACGGATATCACCGACTGGAAGCTCTACGGCTTTGTGTATGCCATGGACGGCGACAGCGTGAAGGTGGACTTTTCCAGCAAAAAGCGGATGAAGGTGACGGTGGAACCCTTTGACGGGGGGAGCGCCGAAGACCCGGCGGCCGGCCTGTTCGCGAGGCTGGCGGAGAAGGTGTCCGCCAAGGAGGCCGAATGGGCCGGGAAATTTCAGGCGGAGGCGGAGAAGAACGCCGGCCTGGAGGGTGAGCTCAAGGAGCTCCGGGAATTTAAACGTGACGCGGAGGACCGCGCCGCCGAAAACGAGAGGACGCAGATCCTCGGGCGCTTTGCGGACCTTGAGGGCATCGAGGCCTTTGAGGCGCTGAAGGCGGACCACGCCGGTATGACGGCGGAGGCGCTGGAGGAGAAGTGCTATGCCATCCGCGGCAGGAGCGCCGCGCCGGCGAAGTTTGCCCTGGAGCAGGGAGGCGCGCCGAAGCTCAAGGTGGAAAAGGCCGAGCCGGAGGAGAAGGAGCCTTACGGCGGGATCTTTGCCGAGTTCGGGATCAAGCCCGTGACCAAATAATTGAAAGAGGAGGAATTATCAATGGCTTATACAGTGATCCGTACCGACCTGATGAGCGGTACTAAACAGCCCGCGGATCTGGTGTCCATCCGTTTCTACGGCGAGGACAGCCAGCCCGCGGAGGTGGAAAACGGCGTTATCGTGAAGCTTGAGGGCTACGAGGACGGCCAGCGCGAGGTCTACAAGGCCAAGGCCGCCAAGGCCGGCGACAAGCTCAGTGAGTGCGCCATCGTGGCGGGCGTCGAGGTCATGTACGACGAGCGCAAAAAGAACCTGGACGAGTACATCAACGAAAAGGGCAAGGCTGTCCGGGCCTATATCCCCCGCAGCCGCAACCTGTTCGCCCTGACCAAGGAGGGCTTCCAGGGCGGCACGGCGCCCGCCAAGGACGGCACCGTGGGCATCGGCGAGGGCGGCAAGCTCTCCACCTCCGCCAAGGATGTGGGTAAGTGCGTCCATATCGAGACGGTGGGCCGCTACACCTACTACACCATCCAGATCGGCGCGGCCGAGCCCGCCGAGGCCGGCGAGTAATCAGAAAGGAGTGAAGAAAGATGGCTGATGTGAAAGACATTGTCAAGGTGGCGGTGGATGCCTACCACGGCAACGTAGAGAAATATTCTGTCGGTCAGTCCATGGAGCTGCTCCGACAGGCTCTTGTGGACGCCAATGGCGGCAGTACCGTTCTGGACTACCGCAGGATCCGTGACGGCAAGTGCAACGGGCTTTTCTCCATCGTGGAGGAGATCCTGGAGCGGACCGCCGTCGAGGGCCTTCAGGGCGATGAGTTCTTCAACGCCCTTGTGGACTTCCGCAACCTGGCGGAGGGCGACAAGAACCTCTTCGAGGTGGAGGACAACATCCTCTATGTCGTGGCCGAGGCGGCCGACGGTACCCAGGGTATCCGCCGTCAGAGGCTGGGCGGCGTGACCGAGACGAGCATCCCCACCTCCATGAAGTACGTGAAGATATACGAGGAGCTCAACCGGGTGCTTTCCGGCCGCGTGGACTTCAACCGGTTCATCAGCACCGTGTCCGAGTCCATGCGTCAGCGGCTGCTGAACGACATCTATACCCTCTGGACCGGCGCCACCGAGAAGGACTTCGGCGGGACCACCTATTTCCCCACCGCCGGAAGCTACAACGAGGATGAGCTTCTGGAGCTCGTCTCCCACGTGGAGGCGGCCGCCGGCGGCAAGCCCGCCACCATCATCGGCACCAAGAAGGCCCTCCGGAAGCTGAAGGAGTCCATCCAGAGCGACGGCGCCAAGGATGAGCTCCACAACATGGGCTATTACGGGAGCTTCTACGGCACGCCCTGCGTCGCCGTTCCCCAGCGGCACAAGGTGGGCTCCACGGACTTCGTCATGGACGACGACACCATCACCGTCATCGCCGGCGACGACAAGCCCATCAAGGTCGTCTACGAGGGCAACCCCATCGTGATCCCCGGCAATCCTCTGGACAACGCCGACCTCACCCAGGAGTACCTGTACGGTGAGAAGTACGGCCTCGGCATCGTCCTGGCCGGCGGCAACGCCGGTGTGGGACGGTATGAGATGACGGAATAAAATAACTGGCGAAAAATGGCTGCGCCATTTTCCTGCTAAGGGGAACGTGCGGAAACCCTCCGTGAAAAGCCTGCGGGCTTTTCCCAGAGGGTTTCCTGCTGTCACGCTGCGCGCGCCGCAAGCGGCACACTTGCGTGACAAGAGGTATTTTTTCCGACATACATACCGCCGGAAAAAATGCTCGATAGGGGGGTCTCCCCTTGAAGGGATTGGGGGCGAACGTGGTCTATCGGGGCTGCTCAAAGCCCTTTGGCCTCCCACCTCATCCGGCGCCTGCGGGCGCAGACTCAAGGGGGAGGCAAATTAAATCTTTGCGAGCCGGTCCCTGCTCAGGACGCGGCTTCTTCGTCCGGGATTTGGACGGGGGATATGAATAAAAGGAGAGTAGAAAAATGGCAAATACAAGATCGGGGAAGGCCCAGGAGACGGTGAAGGCGCCGGAGGTTGAGGCGGCGAATGTCGAAGCGCCGAAGACCGAGACGGCGAGGGCGCGGGAGAAGCCGACGGTGAAGGAGGTGGACCCGAACCAGTATGTCACTGTCCGCAACGGGTTCCAGGGGAGGCTTGTCTACGTCAGCAAGAAGACGGGGGAGAAGTACGTCTGGGACAGCTTCGGGGACGAGCAGGACATGGAGCTTTCAGAGCTGAAGAGGGCCAGGAGCTCCGCCAAGAAGCACTTCATCAACAACTGGTTCATGTTCGATGAGCCGTGGGTCGTGGACTATCTTGGCCTCGGGCAGTATTACAAGGGAGCCGTGAAGATCGAGGATTTTGACAAGATCTTCGCCCTGCCCGCGGGCAAGATCCGGGAGGCCGTTTCCGGTATGCCCGCCGGACAGAAGCGGTCCGCCGCCTATCGGGCGCGGCAGCTCATCGCCGAGGGGGCCATTGATTCCAACAAGGCGATCACGGCGCTGGAGGAGAGCCTTGGGGTCGAGCTCGTGGAGAGAGCATAAGGCGGGCGGTGACGTATGAAGACCGTGCCTTATAACCTTTTCACGGCGGCGTTCCTGAGTAAGGTGTCGGAGTTCGACCTGCCGGCCATGGGGGACCTGGAGCGCAACGAGACGGTGGACGGATATATGAAGCGGGCCATAGCGGATTTCAGAAAAAACTGTAAGTATGATTTCTCGACGACCGCCGACGATGTCCTGCGCCGGTTCGATGTGGAGGTCCCGGACGAGGATATCGACGAGCTTGTCCAGATTGTCTCGGAGGGGATGCTGGTGCAGTGGATGAAGCCGGCGGTGTACCGGCAGGAGCTCATGGAGAACATCCTGACCACCAGGGATTTCTCCGCCTATTCCCCGGCGGAGCTTTTGCACCGCGTCCGGGAGGCGTATGACCTGGCACAGCGGGACTTTGTCCAGATGGTGCGAGAGTATTCCTTTAACCACGGGGACCTGACGGAGCTGCACCTATGACGGTTTCTACCAGGGTGGGCGTGCCGATGGGCGCCGAGGCGCTGGCGGGGTACTTCCGGGAGCTGGTCAACCGGTTCTTTAAAATCCTCCCCATCCGGGAGGACGGCGGGGAGACGCTGGACACATATATGAGAAGCCTGCAGGCGGAGATCTTGGGGTACAAGGAGCTTTTTGAGGCGACGGAAGACGACCCCATGCTTTTGTCCCTCGCGGCGACTCTGCAATATTTCATCGACCACCCGGAGATGGAGCTTCGGAGCATGAGAAGAGAGATCTTCAGGGCGATCTCCGTCTGCAACAAGCTCAAGGCGCGGTACGCCGTACCGAAGGAGGGGTGATAGATGGACCCATGGAAGAGCTATTGCGCCAGGATGGAGACGCGGGGCCTTGACCGGCGGGAGGCGGCGCTGAAAAGAGAGCGGCGGTTCCTGATCGGCAGGATGCCGGCGAGTCTTTCCTACCATAAGCTCACCGTGGACGGGGCGGAGCGGGAGATGGCGGTCATCAACTCGGACGACCTGACCCTGAAAACGCTGTGCTCCAGGCCGGGGGAGGACATTCCCCACGGGGGACTTGTGCGGTGGATGGACAACTACTGGCTGATCACCGAGAAGGACGCGAACAACGAGGTCTACACCAGGGCCAAAATGCGGCAGTGCAACTACCTTTTGCGGTGGGTGGACGATCGGGATAACGTCCTGGAGCGGTGGTGCGTGGTGGAGGACGGTACGAAATATCTGACGGGGGAATACGGGGACAACAACTTTGTGGTGACGCGGGGGGACTCGCGGGTGTATCTGTATTTGCCCAGGGATAAGGACACCGTCAGGCTCAACCGTAAAAGCAGGTTCCTTATCGACGACTACGGGTCGCCGAACGTGCTGGCCTACAGGCTTACGAAGCCCTTTAAGATGGGCGGGAGCTTCAACGGCAGCGGCGTTTTGGCCTTTGTGCTCACGGAGTGCAACGTGGAGGAGACGGACGACCTGGAGCGGCATATCGCCAACTACTATGAACACTTCCCGCGCCGTGGGGACGCCGGGGCTCCGGAGGAGCCGGAAGGGCCGGCGGAGAGCGGCGGGGAGGAAGGGGGCTCGTGGCTGTGACGGGACTGGATGAATTCTATGCCTACAAAAATCAGCTGGCGGAGGACCTTCTGACCAATGAGAAGATCCTGCGGCTGCTCAGCCCCACGGGCGTGCCGGCGGAGAGGCCGCGGGAGCTGATGTACGCGCAGGTGTTCCCCTATGAATATATGCCGGACACGGTGGAGACGGCGAACACCTATGTTTTCTGCGACGTGGACGTGTCGAAGTCCATGGATAAGACGTACCTAAAGCCGGTCCTCTATGTCTGGATCTTAGTCCACAAGAGCCTTTTGCGCCTACCGGGCGGGGCCGGGGTGCGCACCGACGCGGTGGCGGCGGAGATCGTCCGGGCTGTCAACGGAAGCCGCAAATACGGCCTGGGGGAGCTGGACTTCTACTCGGCCAAGCGGTTCTCGCCCATCACGGACTACCAGGGGAAGGTGCTGACCTTCAACGCCGAGGAGTTCAACAGGCTCAGCCCCACAAGACAGCCTGTCCCCTCCAACCGGAGGCGGAGGTGAGCCTATGCCCATAAGGCACCTGCTCTATCAAAAGCGCATACAGGTAACCCCGTATATCGCTGTCGAGGTGCCTACGGTGGGGGAGATCCTGGAGCGCGAGGACGACTATTACAGCATGGTCTCCATGCTGACGGCGATGCCCATCGACATGATGGTACAGCTGGACGACATCGGGGTGGACTTCGCGTCCATTAACGAGTATGAGCTGTTCCTGATGCTCTTTAATACGCTGAAGGAGATGAACACGGAACTTATCTTCGGCGGGCTAGACCTCAAGGGCTTCGAGCCGGCTATCAACCCGGACAATAACCAGATCATGCTGGCAGACAAAAGGAGCGGGGCCAGGATAGACCGGGCGGTACACGGGAAGATCGCGGGGACGCTGAGGATGCTCCACGGCCTGGAGAAGGACAACCGGCGGCCAGGGAACGACTCGGCGAAGAGCTATATGATCGAGCGGGCCAGGGCGAAGATGAAGCGCGCGCGGGGGCGGACGAGCGGCTCACAGCTGGAGGAGCTGATCGTCGCGCTGGTGAATACGGCGGAATTTCCTTACGATTACGAGGAGACACGAGAACTCTCGATCTATCAGTTCAACCAGAGCCTGCGGCAAATCATCCATAAGATCGACTACGACCACCGGATGCAGGGAGTCTTCGCCGGGACCATCGACGCCAAGGGGCTGAGCCAGGAGGATCTGACGTGGGTGAGGAGACTGGCTTGAAAGGGCTGGCGCCCTTTCAATGCCAAAGGGGATGCGTGCGAAAACATCGGGCTGAATTCCGCAGAATTCAGCCCGATGTTTTCTGCCGTTTTGCTCCGCGCACTCGCTTCGCTCGCACACTCCGCAAAACAAAAGGTATTTTTTCCGACGTACATGCCGCCGGAAAAAATGCTCGATGAGGGGAGCGTTGCGGCGTGGACGACCCTTCCGGCGCTTCGCGCCACCTCCCCCAAGGGGGAGGCTAGGATGAGGGACGAAGGCTCGAATACCCCGCCGCCGCGGCGGCACCCCTTTTTCCGAAAAAGGGGCAGGGGGAATAAGGATGCAGCTTTTCGCGCCGCGTTTTGATTATCCGCACGGCGGGGACGGGCGGGTTTGGAACCCGCCCCTACAGTTTTAAATTGCGTTCAATCAACGCCGTAGGGGCCGCCACTCCTGGCGGCCCGTGGCTCGATGACCTCCAAGGTCGCGGTTTATGCGCCGGGTTTGGCGCCCCGTCGGCCCCGAAAAAGGCAATCAAAATGTGTTTCACCCGTCCAGTCGCCGGACGGGTTTTGTGTGTTTGAGAATTGGCGGCAGAAAGGAAGAAGGACATGTATACTACCAACGACAAAACGATCACCAGTATCGAGACGATCACCGCCTTTGATGTGGTCACGGGCGATTACCTTTTCACCCTCGATGAGCTTCAGAACGCGACGATCTCTCAGACGCAGGAGAAGACGGATATCACCGGTAAGCAGGGGCGGAAGCTCAACAGCCTGAAGCGGAACAAGGCGGTGACCATCAGCGGCAACAACGGTATGGTCTCCAGCGGGCTTCTGGAGCTCCAGACCGGCGGTAAGTTCGAGAGCACCGTCACGCCCGTCATGTGGACCGACTATGTGACGGTCACCGGCGGCAAGGGTACCACCGAGTACAAGGCTGTGGGCACTGCCGGCAACGAGATCACCAATCTCTATCTCCACAATACCGACGGCACCCAGGGGAAAGCCTTTACCCAGGGCCTGGAGGCCGGACCCGGCAAGTTCACATACGACCCCGGCACCAAGGAGCTGGCCTTCGACGAAGAGGATGTCCCCGACGGGGCCGAGGTCGTGGTCTACTACAACCGGCAGATCAAGGCCAGCGTGCTCACCAACATGAGCGACACTTACTCCGGCAAGGCCAAGCTCTACATCGACGCCTTCTGCGAGGACAAGTGCGGCAACGTCTTTCGGATGCAGTTCTACATCCCCAAGGCGGACTTCAACGGCGAGTTCGACCTGGAGATGGGCGACAACCAGACCGTCCACGCCTTCGAGGCGGAGTCTCTGGCCGGCGCCGGCTGCGGCACCCACAACTCCAGCGGTATGCTCTGGACCTACACCGTCTTCGGCGCCAACGACGAGGACTACACCGAATAAGTAAGGCGCGTATGGCAGGGAATAAAAGGATCTGCCGGGTCTGCGGCAGGGCATATACGCCCTGCCAAAGCCCGGCTATCGCTTCCAGGGTATTTCGCTGGCAGGACGTGACCTGCTCGCCGGAGTGCGGAGCTGAGTATTTGGCGCGGGTGATGGCGTCAAGGGAGAAGAAGGAAGAGGCGGGGAAGTGAGGGGGTGGGTAGAACCACCCCTGCGCCTTCGGCGCTGTCCCCGACCTAGGAGGGGCTGGGGTGACGGGGCGGGGATGATTTGTCGGGACCGCTCAGTCATCCAACCCTCGCTTCCCCCCCCCTACCCCCTCCTACGAGGAGGGGGCGACCCTTTCGGCGCTTCGCGCCACCTCCCCTGAAGGGGAGGCAAAAAGGTTTGCGCCTGCGGCGCATTCTTGGATTTGCCCGCGCGGCGGGGACGGGGGCTCGAATCCCCCCCCCTACCCCCCCTTTGCCCCAAAGGGGGTCAAAAAGGTTGCGGCGCTTTGCGCCGCGTTTTGATTATCCGCCGCGGCGGGGCCCTTCAGTCACGGCCTTTGGCCGTGCCAGCTCCCCCAAGGGGGAGCTATTTTGCGGCCCGGAGGGGTGACGACGAGGACGGAGTGTGCTCCGTCCTTTTTTCTTGGAGGATGGATGGAGAGGCAGAAGTTTAATGTGGACGCGGATAAGGAGAAGAGGACCTGTGACGGGGTCGTCTTCGACAGCGGGCTTGAGATGAGATATTACCGGGACGTGCTCTGTCCCCAAGTGGAGAGCGGTGAGGTGAGGCGGTTTGAGCTTCAGAAGGAATACATACTGCAACCGGAGTTTCGTCGGGACGGTAAGACGGTCAGGCCCATTACATATGTGGCGGATTTTTATATAGAGTACGCGGACGGGTCCGTGCTGGTGGTGGACACCAAGGGGTGTCCGGACAGCGTGGCAAAGCTGAAGAGAAAGATGTTCTGGTACGTCTACCCGGAGCTGCCCTACAGGTGGCTGTCCTACGTGGAGAAGTGGGGTGGGTGGCTGGACTACGAGACGGTGAAAAAGCTGCGCGCCGAGGAGAAGCGCAAGAAAAAGAAGGAAAAGGAGCGTTTGGAAAATGGCCAAGACTGAAAAGAAAATCTCGGTGAACACGTTTGAGAAAATCATGAAGGAGCATTTTACGCCCGTCGTCACGGTGAGGTGGCACGAGGCGGACATCACGGTCAAGAGGTCCCTGTCGCTGATGGAGATGCTGAAATTTGCCCAGTCCGTGGCGGAGAGCTGTTTTGACGAGACGCGGGGATTTGTCCCGGAGCTTGCGGACTTTGTGATCCGCAGCAACATTATGGAGATGTACGGGAACTTTCGCCTGCCGGAGGAGTTGGAGAAGCGGTATGAGCTCCTTTACAACACGGACGCCGTGGAGACGGTGACGGAGAATGTGAACCGGCAGCAGCTCCAGGAGCTGGTGGACGCCATTGACAGAAAGATCCGGTATATGTGCGACACCAGGGTCAACGATCTGAGCATCCGGTTCCGTCAGGTGGCGGAGGCGCTGGAGGCCATGAGCAAGAGCGCCGGGGAGATCTTCGAGGGCGTCACCGCCGACGACCTGAGAAAGCTCATAGGGGCCGTAGGCGAGCACGGGAAGACCGACGAGGAGAAGATCGTGGAGGCGGTCCTGAAGCATAAGGCGAGCGCTCCCGCGAAGGAGTCCGGGACGGATGAGCATTGATATAGCCTCCATCATGGGCAAGGTCCGGGCGTACAGCCAGACCCCGGCGGGGAAGGCGAAGATGAAGGAGGCGGTGGAACGAATGCGGCGGGAGGGTCGGACGCGCACGGCGGCGGGGAGCCGGCTCATGTCCCCCGCCGAGATGGAGAGCGCGGCGCTGAGGCTGGCGGACGCCATCCGGAAGGCCGCGCAGTCCTACGATCTGCCGGCGTCGGTGATGAACAACGTGAACAGTTTGGCAGCCACGAAGCCCTATCAGACGGAGGACGGGGGCTGGCGGGTGGATCTTTACTTCACGGACGACTTAAGCCGTGAGTCGCTGTACCCGGAGGAATATGAGGGGGGTGTTGCGAACATCATCGCCCTTTTCAATAACGGGTATCTGGCGAATGACTTTGTATACGGCTGGTGGGACGGGCACAAGCCGACGGGCGAGGAGAGCAAGATCAGGAGCGGCACCGTGGAAAACTCCGCCTTTGTGCGAAGCCGCCTTGCGCGGCCGGGCTTGCAGTTCATGCAGAAGGCGGTGGAGGACTTTAACGCGACGGTGGGGAAGGCCACCGGCGCGAGGGCGGTGCTGGCGCCGATTTATGAGGAGGTGCCCAGTTACACCGGGTGAAACCCTTCCGCCTCGCTTCGCTCGACACCTCCTCCACGGGGGAGGTTAACGGGGCTCGAATACCCCGGCCCTGCGGGGCCACCCCTTTTTCCGAAAAAGGGGTCAAGGGGAATAAGGTTGCGCCGCGTTGCGGCGCTTTTTTGATTATCCGCTGCGGCAACCCTTCCGGCACTTCGCGCCACCTCCCCCAAGGGGGGAGGTTAAAAACGGGCGGGTTTGGAACCCGTCCCTACAAAAAAGGCTGCGTCATTTCGCGGCGGTTGCGCTGCGATGCGCGCCTGCGGGCGTGTACCGGAGGGGAATTGGTAACGGAGGAAGGTGATGGAGGAGGATGGCGAAGGTGATCGACGCGGGGTCGGATATACAGCTGCTGTTTGGCGTGCTGGGCGGCGGAGAACTGAGCGGCGAGAGCGGGGCGCTTATCAAAAGGCAGCTGACGGAGCTGCAAAGGGCGCTGAACGCCGACCCCTTTAAAATAAAGGTAGCGCTGGACACGGAGGCGGGCGGGAAGAAGTCCTGGAGCAGTATGCTCCAGACGAAGCTCAACGCGCTGGGTGACAGCGAAAAATTTTCCATAAAAATCTCCAAGCTGGATATCGGGGACGGGGCGATTGGGGATCTCAAGAGGCGAATCGAGGCGGTCCTCAATACGCTCAGTCTGGAGCGTGGCGTCTCCCTCTCCGTAAAGGCGGAGGATGTGGGGGAGGTCGCCTCGAAGGTTAAGGCCGCGGGGGACGCCGCCGCGGAGGCCGCCAGAAAGACGGCAGAGTTCAACGCGCAGATGGAGACGTTGAACGGCCAGAAAAGCGAGGTTCTAAAGGCGCTGAACGCCGCTGAGAAAGCGGACCTGACGGAGGAGGAGAGCGCCAGAGTCCGGGAGCTTCGGACGCAGTACGAGGGCTACGCGAAGAGCATCTATGAGGTGAACGCGGCCAAGAGTGTCGCTACGCCGGAGCATAGGGCAGAAATCGAGGCCGAGGGCAGGGCGATCCTGGAGAACGTCAATGCCCTGAACGAGGAACGCCGCGCCAGAGATGAGGCGGCGAAGTCGGCAGAAAGGGAAGCCGCCCAGAGTGCCGCCGATGAAAGGGCTAAGGCAAACGAGGCAAACCTGTATAAGCAGATCGCGGACGCGATCATACGGGTACAGGCGGCCCAGCAGAATTGGACGGCGGCACAGCACGGCAACGCCAGTGTGGATTACGCGCAGCTGGATGGGTATATTCAGAGGTTGCAAAATCTGAGGGCGACGCTGGATACGGTGACGCCAGAGAAGGCCAAGGCGACCCTGGCGGATATCATCAGGGAATTCAAAAATTCCTCGGAGGCGATCCGGGCCGCCGGGGAGAACACCAGGACCTTTACGGAGCGGCTGGGTGGACTTGCCAGTAAATTCGGGATCTGGCTGAGCGCGTCGCGCATCGTGATGATGGCGGTGAGGCTTACAAAACAACTGGTCCGCGCCTCCATAGAGCTGGACGACGCCATGACGCAGCTGCAGATCGTGACACGGGCCAGTAACGAGGAGCTGGAGGCGTATTCCAAGACCGCCGCCGAGACGGCGCGCAGGATAGGCTCGTCCATCTCGGACTTTGTTGGCTCCACAACGACCTACGCGAGGCTGGGGTATAATACGGAGCAGTCCAGCGCGCTGGCGCAGTATACGGCGATGCTCCAGAATGTGGGGAATATTGAGGTCGGCGACGCCCAGGACGCCATCACGTCTATCGTGAAGGCGTTCGGTATCGGGGTGGATGAGATCGAGTCCGTGATGGACAAGCTGGTTGTCACAGGCAACAACTTCCCCATTTCCGTCAGCCAGATCGCCGAGGGCATGACCAATGCCTCCTCGGCGCTGGCGGCGGCGGGGAATACATTTGACCAGTCCGTGGCGCTGCTGACGGCGGCCAATACGACGGTGCAAAACGCCGCTAAAGCTTCGACCGGTCTTCGGACCATTGCGGCAAGGCTCCGGAACACGAAGACGGAGCTGGACGATCTGGGCGAGGCAATGATCGAGGGGACGTATGAGGAGCTTGTAGCGGCCCTCACAAAATACAACGTGGCGCTTCGGGACTCCGCCGGGGAGTTCAGAAGTACATATGACATCATCGCGGATATCGCCGAGGTCTGGGACAAGATGTCTACCACGGAGCAGGCGGGGCTTGCCACGGCGGTCTCCGGTACGAGACAGCAGGCGATTTTCTTCTCGCTGGTGGAGCAGTTCCAGGAAGCGCAGGGGGCCATGGAGGACATGGCGAACAGCGCCGGGACGCTGGAGGAATCCTACGGCATTTACATGGACAGCGTCACGGCCCACGTCAACCAGCTCAAGGCGGCCTTTCAGGGGCTGGGGCAGGAGACGTTCACCAGGGAGTTTTTGGTGGGCGTTGTAGATCTCGGCACTACGCTTGTGAATATCGCCGGCGCGGTCATGGATGTGGTCAATAAGCTGGGCGGGCTCAACACCGTGCTCTACACGACGCTGGGCATTCTGGCGACCATCAACGCCCAGGCGATCCTGGCGCAAATCAAAAAGATCCTCGGAATTTTTCCGAAGGTCATCTCCTTCGTGACAAGGCTGGGGCAGGCGGTGCCCATTGCGATCAGCCTGTTCCGCGAGGGAGACCTGGCGGCCCTGGACGGGGCGCCGACGGTCTTAGGAAAAATCACCACGGCCTTGCAGGCTGTGGGTATCTCTGCCAGCGCCGCGCAGATCGCGGTAGGTGCCTTTGTGGCCGTGCTGGGCGTGGTGCTCCTGGCGGTCAGCGCGCACAATCGGGCCATGGAGGAGGCCAGACAGCGCGCCGAGGAGGCGGCGAGGGCCTATGAAACAACGGTTTCCTCCATCGACGGGTATAAAGAAAAGATCGCCGAGCTCAAGCGCTCTCTGGACGAGGGGAACCTCTCCCAGGAGGAGGCGTACAACGCCCGCGTGGAGCTTCTGGCCCTCCAGGGGGAAATACGGGACGCCTACGGGAAAGAGGCCGAGGCTATTGACCTGGTGGGGGACAGCGCGGAGAGATCCGCCGAAAAGCTAAGCGGCCTGACCCGCGCCGCCGCCAATGAGTTTTTGTCGGCAAACGCCTCGGAGATAGACAAGGCCATCGAGAAGATGGAAACCGTCAGGGAGTATTTCAGCGGACAAGGCGCACCCGGTTTGATTGGTGATTCCGGGGCGAACGCGGAAGTAACCAAGGCCATTCGGGATATCGTAAGTAAATACAAGCACGCATGGCTGGAATACGGCTTGGACACGAAAACCGGCGGAAAGCTTATGTCGCTCCATGTAACGGCCGACGCGGAGGACGCCAAGGAGACGCTGGTAGGGCTGGCCGCGGATTTTGAGAAGCTCAGAAAGGATTTCCTTGAAAAGGGAATCAATATAGAGGAAATTTTCCCCAGTGATAATACCTTTGCCGAGAAATTTGAGAAGACGATCAGCAGGGTAGATGAGATCATCGAGGAGTATGGGGAGACATACGACAAGGCCATTCAGGCGAAAATCGTCCAAAACGATGTGTATGCCGGCGTGATGGACCAAATCACCGGGGCAAACAAGGCGCTTCGGGAGGCCGTGGCTTCGGGAGACGCTGTGGAGCTGGCGGAGGCGGCGGAGGCCGTCAGCCGGCTGTTCGTAGACCCGGAGCGAATCGACGATGCCGGCGTGCGCAAGTATATGGAGGAGCTTATTGCCCAGATGCAGGCGGAGGCGCTGAAATATGCCATCAATGTGAGGCTCGCGGCGGACGTGGACACGGACGACTGGACGAAGAGGGTCAAGGCGGCGCTGGGGGTCCTCGCCGGGGAGGACGGCGTCGTCACGGCGACGGACATCCGCGACGCCGGCATTACGGCCAGGGCCGAGGGCGAGAACGCCGCCCAGACCCGCGGATATATGAGCGCCGAGGCGTTGGCGTGGGCCGAGCTGGACATAGCGGCCAGCGAGTACCACACGGACGTGGAGGGGCTCATACCGCTTCTGGAGCAGTACGGGTATCTCACCAAGAGCGCGACGGACGAGATGGATGGCGAGACGGCGGCGGCCGTGGAGCTCGCGGACGCGCTGTCTGCGCTTGGCGGGCTTTACGATTTGCTGACCAAAGCGCAAAGCGAGATGGATGCCGGCGGCCTTTCCCCCGGGACGGCGCAGTCCATTATCAAGGAGCTTGCCGAGGCCGGAGAGGACTACACAGAGTACCTCACGGAGGAGAACGGCGTTCTGAAGCTCAACACAGAGGCTTGGGACGCGTATATTGCCGCGAAGCGGGCGGCGGCGGACGGCGGTGTGGGCAAGGCGGTCGTCGAGAGCATGATCGACGAGGCGGCGCTCACGAGGCTGGACGACGCGAGAGAGCGGCTGGAGGAGCTCCAAAAGGCGCTGGACGGGCTGGACGGCGCGGACGAGCTCAGCACGGATGCCTATGAAACTCTGGAGGGGCTCCTGCCGGGTATTACCTCTCGCGTCAACAGCGTGAAGGACGCTCAGGAGCTTTTGAACGAGGCCATCGCCAAGCAGAAGGAGGTAACGGCGGAGGCATACGCTGAGTATGTTTGGGGCGCCGAGAACTCCATCTTTGCCGACGAAGACCGGTGCGAGAGAATTCTGGCGGAGAACCAGGGGCTGACGGACACCCTCAATAAATGCTACGGCGTAGATCTGGACAACTGGGGCGACCTTGCCAAGGGCAAGTGGGCCATTGAAAAGAGCCTGGTCGGGGACCTGTCCGAGCTGTGGCAGAAATACCACAATGTGTCCGACGAGGAACTGAAATCCTCCATCCAAAAGCTGGAGTCCAAGGACCGCGTTAAGACCAAGGTGGGTAGGTTGCTGCAAGAGGGCGGATTTCTCCCGGAGGACGCGCTCATAGGGCTGAACGACGAAGAGCGGAAGGAGCTTGACGACATGAAGGCCGCCCTGGCCGTCCGGCAAGAGCTGGCGCGGCAGTGGCAGGAGCTCAATGACGCCATCAACGGCGCCGGCTCCGGCGGGTCGGGCTCCAAGAGTGTCGAGGCGTATATCGCGGACATCGACCGGTTCCGCAAGGCCGTGGAGGCGCTGCGGAAGGCGCAGGAGGACCGGGAGCGGGTCGAGGGGAGCATTGAGGGCGCCGGGAGCTACGAGCGGAAGATCGGGCTGGAGCAGGAGCTCATCACGGCGTATAAGTCCGAGCAGGAGGCCCTGCACGCGCTCAACGACGCCAGGGACGAGGCTATCGCCGAGGGGGCGGAGTCCCTCCGGGCGCTGGGCTTTGAGGTGGCATACAACGCCGACACCAATGAGCTGTGGATCGAAAACCTGGAGCATTTAAACGAGCTCACGGCCAAAAGCCGCGGCAAATACGACTCCCTCCAGGAGGCCACCAACGGGCTGCGGAAGGAAACGGAGGAGCTCATTGAGACCATCACGGACCTCAATGAGAAAAACCGGGAGGGTTCCAAGTCGTGGCTGGAGATCGAGAAAAGCATCCGCGAGGCGATGCTGGCGGTCTTCGAAATGCGCCGGGCGGCCAGAGAGAACGCCGTCACCCTGAACGAAAACTGGCAGGAAAACGCCATTGAGGGGTATGACTACGGCGGCGTCCGGCTGTACACGGAGAACCTGATCGCCCAGCGCCGCGCCATGCAGGAGGAGCTCCACCGGGAGGCGGAGTATTACCGGTCCCTGGGGTATTCAGACACCAGCGACGAGGTAAGCGAGCTTTCGGACCTGTGGTGGGACTACGAGCGGGAGATCAGCGAGGCGGTGGCCACGGCCTGGGGGCAGGTGGTGGACAACGCCAGCTCCGCCGTGGACGAGATACAGGAGGTATACGATGTTCTCCACGAGGCGGCGGACGAGTTCGCGGCCAACGGGTTCATCACCGTGGACACCTTCCAGTCCATTGTGGGGCTGGGGGCGCAGTATATGCGGTATCTCACCGACGAGAACGGGCTTTTGAAAATCAACCACGACAGCATCGACGCCGTCATTGCCGCGAAGACCCGGGAGCTGGCGATGAATGAGGCGCTGGCGTATGTGGAGAGGCTCAGGGCGTCCTTGCAGGATGGGAACATCGAGCAGCTCCAGGAGCTTTTGTATGCCACCACGCAGGCCACCGGCGGAACGTGGGGGCTGATTTACGCCAATCTCGCCCTCCTTGACCTGGACGGCGATCAGTATGAGGCGGCGCTCCACAATATCAACGCCATACGGGCGCTGGCGGACGCGGCGGTCTCCGGCGTGGGGCAGACGGCCGGGAGCCTTTCCAATGAGCTCCAGGACATGAAGACGGGGCTGGACGATATCCTGAAGTATGTCATGGACATGCTCAAGCAGAGAGTTCAGGACCAGATCGACGCCCTGGAGGATATGAAGGACGCCTATGCCGAGCTCATTGACCTGAGAAAGAAGTCCCTGGAGAACGCCGAGAAGGAGGCGGACTACCAGGAGACGGTGGCCGAGAAGACCAGGGAGCTTGCGAAGCTCCAGGAGCGCATCGACGCTTTGAGCCTGGACAACAGCCGGGACGCCGCGGCCCAGCGTGCCAAGCTGGAGGAGGAGATGGCCGATCTCCAGAAGGAGCTGGCGGACACCCAGGCCGACCACGCCAGGGAGGCCCAGGAGGATGCCCTGGACGATATGCAAAGTGCCTACGAGGCGGAGAAGGACGGAGAGATCGCGGCGCTGGAGGAGAGCGTTTCGTCCACGGAGAAGCTTTATCGGATGGCAATCGAGTATATCCGGGACAACTGGGAGACGCTGAAGGACGAGCTTATCCAATGGAACTATGAGGTCGGGACAAGCTTCCAGTATGATATCGAGAACGCCTGGGACGCGGCGTTGAAAGCGGCGCAGAGGTACGGGGACTACGTGACGGCGCTGGGGGGCATCGACGCGGATATAAGCGCCGCCGGCGGGAGCGTCCATAACGATACCGTTTCCGGGAGCACACAGTATGACGCGTCCGCCTCCAGAGAGGAAGAGATACACGCCATCATCCGGGAGATGTGGGCAAACGCCCAGGCGTGGTTCGGCGCGGACGAGGACGGCCGGAAGAGGCTGGATCAGAGGAACCTTGATCTGGGAAACAGGCTGGCCGCCTATGGGATCAACGCCAGACGTGAAAACGGGACATGGTACGAGGGCGACGAGCTTTTGTTTGAGAAGTATAAGAAGTACCTCTACCACAAGGGCGGGATCGCCGGAGACAAGCCGACGCTGAAGCAAAACGAGGTGCTGGCTGTGCTGGAGAAGGGAGAGCCGGTCCTCGATAAGAGGAAAGAGGCGGGGCTTTTCAGGCTGGTGGATTTCACCACGGACCTTATGAACCGGTTTGACCGCCTGACGGCGGCGCGTGGCGCGGAGGGCCTTTTCGGTAATGTCCGCAGGCCGGTCCCGGAGGTGGGACGCCTATTCCCGGAGGGGAAGCGGGGAATATCGGTGCAGTTCGGGGACGTGTACATCTACGGCGCGGACGACAGGACCGTGGAGAAGCACCGGGAGGTCAACCGGCAGTTTGTGAATGACGTTATTAAGCAGCTGGGGCTGAAGAGGTGAGGGCATTTCGGCGCTTCGCGCTGCCTCTCCCCACGGGGAGTTTAGGGGCGGGGCGGTGGAGCGGGCAGTCACTCTTGGCGGCCCGCGTTGCGGGTTTCGGATTGCCTCCGATAAACGCCGTAGGGGCCGCCGCCCACGGCGGCCCGTATCTCCGATAACCGCCATTTCCCGTTTTATCGGGACCTTTCCCGTCGCGCCATGTATCACGGGCGGGCACATAGGCCCGCCCCTACAGGGGGATGGGAAAGGTTATCCCATTCAACCGACATCGGAGGATTTCGAAACGCGGGCCGCCGTGGGCGGCGGCCCCTACGGCGTTGTTCGAGCGGGTCAATGGCCGATGAGCGGGCCGCCCGGCTGCGCCCGCAGGCGCGTTTCACAGCGCAACCGCCGCAACGCGGTGGCTCTTAGCGCGGAGATGCGGCCCCTGCTACGGTTTTTGAGGGAAGAAAGCAAGAAAATATTTGGAAATGGGGGTGAGAGAGGGTGTTTGAAGGGTATGAGTTTACGTTTGCCGGGAGGTCGTGCAGGGAGTTTGGGCTGATGCTGTACGACATTGACGGCAGGGGGCAGGAGGATGTGGCCTTCGGGAACAAGGGGAGCATTGTGGAGACAAGGACGAACCGGAGAGTGAAGCCTATCCACTTCGGCGTTTCGTATCACCGGGAGCCGCTTCAATTCAAGCTGGTCTTTGGGGCGGAGAGACCCCTGGACAGGTTTGAAATGGAGGAGGTTGCCCTGTGGCTGACGGGGCGCCAGGAATATCAGTGGCTCACCGTGGAGCAACCGGACATGGAGGAGGTGCAGTACAGGTGCCTCATCACCAGCCTCACGCCCATTTCGGTGGGGTGGCTGCCCTATGCCTTTGAGGCGGAGGTCACGTGCGACTGCCCCTATGCCTACGGGCCGCCTGTGGAGGAGAGCTTTCAGATCCGGGGAGAGACGAGGCTTCTGATACGGGACGGCGGGTCGGTATGGGAGACCGTAAGGCCGGCGATGGTCTTTGTGCCGGAGAGCGGAACGGAGAGCCTGAGCATCGTCAATGAGGACGACGGAGGGCGGGAGTTCCGGCTGGACGGTATCCCGGCGGGAGCGCGGGTGGCGGTGGACGGCGACAGCGGGATCATCGAGGACACCGCCGGCGGGGCAAATCTGTACGGGGGCTTCAATCTGAGCTTTCTCCGCCTTGTCCACGGGGACAATCACCTGACGGTGCGTGGAGACGGGGCGCTCACGCTGTCCTGGAGGCCCTACCGGAACACGGCCGGTTGATAACGGGCGACAAGGAGGGATAAATGGTTCTGGATTACGCGAAGCTGACGCTGGACAAGGACGGGAACCCGGAGGAGCCGGCGCTTGTCCTGAAGACCATGGGGGAGGAGACGATCGGCGTGATCCCCGGGGTCAGCGGCCTCAAGCTTCACATTAAGTTTTCGGAGCCGAGCGTCATGACCTTTGACGTGGCGGCGGTAATCGACGGGAAGCCGAACTGGATATACAGCCTGCTCACGGGGTATAAGCTCATCTACACAAAGGGTTACGGCATCTATGTGACGGTGAACCCGGAGAGGGAGTCCGACGGCGTCCTGGACGTGAAGCACATCGAGGCGTACTCCATCGAGTACGTTTTGAATACAAAGAAGTTTTTTATCGAGGAGGGGACGTTTCGGTTTTACGACCAGACGAACCCCAAAAACCCGGACACGGTGGTGGGAAGACTGCTGGAGGCGGCCGCCGGCTGGGGCGTTGGGTATGTGTCCCCGTCCCTGGCGCAGAGGTACAGGACCTTTGACCGGTACGACGATTTTTTACTGCCCTTTATGTACGGGACGGCCAAGGAGAAGTATCGGTGCGTCTTTGTCTTCGACCCGTATAAGAGGACGTTCAGCGCCTATGACGCGGACGAGGCGGTGAGGCCGCTGCCGATCTATCTGGATTTTGACAACCTGGTCACGCAGCTTTCCGTGGAGGAGCTGAGCGACGAGCTGGTGACGGCGCTGCGGCCCTACGGGGCGGACGAGCTGGACATCCGGGCGGTGAACCCAATCGGGACGAACTGGCTCTATGATCTGAGCTTTTTTATCTCCGAGGGAGATATTGCCGGGGCGCTGGCGGAGAAGTGGACGGCGTGGCAAAGGAGCATCCGGAACAACCGGGAGTATTATAAGGGACTCACGGCGCTGCGGGCCTCCGCCACGGCAAGGCTTTTGGCGGCAAAGGCGGCGCTGACGGACCTCAAGGGGGAGCTTGACAGCCTGCGCGGACAGCAGAGCGTCACCATCCAGGCCCTCGCCCTGGAGACTACGGAGGATGGAAGGGCCTATCAACAGAGGCTTCTTGACGAGCTGAACCGGCAGATCCGGGAAAAGGAGACGGAATATAATGAGCAGCAGGAGGCCATCCGCGAGCTTGAGGCGCTTTTGGACCCGGAGGAGCCGGATTCCTACGCGGCGCGGATCGTGAAGCTCACGGGGGAGCTGGCCTTCGAGGCTTATTTTACCAAAGACGAGCAGGAGAAGCTCTCCAAATTCTTTATCGAGCAGGACTTGACAGACGAGACCTTCGTAGCCACGGACGTGGACACCGCCGTCTCCGGCGCCTCCTACGCGCTGGAGGGCGGGTCGGTGGCGGCGGAGGGGTCGCGCATGACCAGGGTGGAGCTTGCGGAGTACGGAAAGAGGATGTACACCATGGCCGGCGGGACCATAAGTCTTCAAGGCGGGACCGCGCTTACGGGAGACATCATCCGGGGAACGCTGGAGGCCGGCGAGGACGGGACATTCGTGCTCAGCGCCTACGCCGGGACCATCCGGGCGGGGGAGAGTACGGCCCAAAGCGGGATGATCACCGTCTCCGGCAGGCTCTCCGGCTTTGAGGACGACATCGGGCCTGTGACGGAGGAGGGCATTACGACCTACGAGGGGACGAGGCTGAACTTTTCCGTCTCGGAGGGGTCTTTATACCTCACCGCCAACGTGAGCGATTATCAGAAGTACAGCGTCCAGACGGAGCTTTTGGAGTTTGCCGAGGACGCCCTGAGGGAGGCGGCCACGCCTACCTACGAATTCAGCGTGGATTCCGGGAACTTTATCTTCGCCAAGGAGTTCGCCCCCTTCCGGGACAAGCTGGAGCTGGGGCGAGGCGTCTATCTGAACGTGGGGGACAGGAGAGTCATTACCCCGTATATCATCGAGTTTGAGCTGGATTTTGAGGACAGGAGCGCCTTTTCGCTGGTCTTCTCCAATAGGTTCAAGCGGTACGATAACGTCAATACCCTGCGGGACATGGTGGAGAAGAGCTATTCCTACAGCAGGAGCTTCGACGCCAGCCGCCATATCTATAACAAGACCGCGGGACAGGCCTCGGCGGTGTCGGACTTTATGGCGGGGTCCCTGGACGCGGCGAGGAACACCATCATCGGGGCGTCCAACCAAAGCGTCGTCATTGACGGGGCGGGTATTCAGGTGGGGGGAGACTCCAGATACCAGCTCCGGGTAGTGGATAAAATGATCGCCATGACGGATGACGGCTGGGACACGGCAAAGCTGGCGATAGGGCTTTTCGCCGCCCCGGAGGTGGGGGAATACTGGGGCGTGAACGCGGACGTGGTCGGCGGCAGGCTCTTGATAGGCAATAACCTTATCCTGGAAAATCCCCTGGTGGACGAGCACAACAACCCCACGGGCGTCATGCAGTTCAAGGTAGACAGCACGGGAGCGTGGCTCAACAACGCCACGTTCCTTTTGCAGAAGGACGGCGGAGGTAAGCTGCTCCTGGACCCCCGGTACGGCATTGTGGCCGGGACCGGGGATATCTATTCCACAAATGGGACGACGGTGACGCCGAGCTTTGTGGACGAGCAGGGTTACCCCGTTTTGGATGACGACGGGATGCCGAAAAACGCCAACTTCTACCTGGACCTGCGGGACGGCAGCGCGTATTTCCGCGGGAGCGGCGCCTTTAAGGGCATCGTCAGGGCGAGGGACTTCATCTCGGATCTGACGGGGGAGTCCATGTTCAACGGGTCCGGACAGCTCAAGGAGGGCTACCTGGAGCTCACGGACGTGAACGGGCGTATCACCTCCGTCGAGGTAGACGCCGGCAAGATCTCCGCCAGGGTGGAGGAGGTGGCGGCGAAGGCGTCGGAGGATCTGTCTAAATTTACGACCGAGATGCTCTCTTTGACGGGGAACCTCCAGGCACAGATCGACGGACAGGTGGAGACGCACTACTACGACTACGAGCCGTCGCTCTTTAACGCGCCGGCCTCCGGCTGGACGACGGAGGAGGAGCGACAGAAGCACGAGGGCGACCTCTTCTTCGACAGGGGCACAGGGTATGCCTACCGGTTCTTAAAGGAAAACGGCAAATGGAAATGGCAGATGATCCAGGACACCGACATCACCAAGGCCATCAAGGCGGCCGCGGCGGCTCAGGACACGGCGGACCACAAACGGCGGGTCTTCACCGCCACGCCTACGCCGCCCTATGACGTGGGTGACCTGTGGGCGCAGGGCCCCGACGGGGAGCTGATGCGGTGCAGGACGGCGCGGTCCGGCGGGAGCTTTGTGGAGAGCGACTGGGAGAAGGCCGGAAAGTATACGGACGACAGCGCGCTCAACACATTTTTGATCGGCCAGTATAAGACGGACCTGGACGGCATCAGGACGCAGGCGGACCAGAAGGCCGAGACGTGGTATCAGGACGCAGACCCCTCTACGGCGTGGACAAGCGCGGAGGCGAAGGCGGAGCACAAGGGAGATATGTGGTACTGCACCGGCTCCGGCGATACCACGCACTACCAGAAGTTCTGGCGGTGGAGCGGGAGCGGGTGGCAGGAGACGACGAGCACCCCGCCGGAGGAGGTCTTCGACAGCATCGACGGCAAGGCGCAAATATTCATTTCACAGCCGAAGCCGCCCTATCGGCAGGGGGATTTGTGGTTCAACTCCGACACCTCGGATATTTTGACGTGCGTGCAGGAAAGACTGAGCGGAGATTACGCCGCCGGGGACTGGGAGAAGCGGAACAAATATACCGACGACACCTACGCCGCGAATAAGTATTCCGAGCTTGACCTGAGGATAAACAGCATCAAGCTTGAGGTAGCCAACGGAGATACAAAATCCTCTCTGACGCTGAAGGCCGGCGAGACAGTCCTGTCAAGCGCGGATATAACTCTCGATGGCGTCGTGACCTTCGAGGGGCTCAGAAGCGGGACGACTGTTATTGACGGCGGATGGATAAGCACGGAGAACCTTAACCTCACCGGGAAAATCACGTGGGGGGACCTCAATTCCACAGTGCAGAGCAACATTAACAACCGTGGCGTGTCGGCGGCTACGGTCCACACGCTGATTGAGCAGGATTTGGTGGCCTCGCCGAAGATCAAAGGCGGAGAATTTTGGGATCTCAATGACACCGGAAGGCTTACTTTGAGCACATCTTTTAGCGGGAATACACCTATCCCGCACTTAAAGTTTACAAGGGCAGACGGTCGTACACTTTTTAGCGTATATGACGGGGATTTAGGTACGGCAATCAGCGGTTCTAACAATAATTTTTCAATGATTATTGGAGAGTCGGCAACACAGGCACGTGGCACATGGGATTTTTCCATGGCCACCGTCACCGGCCTGCGGATTGCGTGAGGTGAGACATGGCAAGCTTTTCTTTGAGCCAAAACGCGGCGGGCACCGTCCTTTACTGGACTGTCAGCGGGATTCAGGCGGGGGACCTTGTGGTCTTTCACATCCGCTATGAGCCCAACGACAACAACGCCCATTACAGGCGGTTCCCCGCTGACGGCACCTATACGGCTTCCGGTACGACCTACGACTTCAACTGCCCCATCGAGCCGGGGCAACATTACGCCTGCACCGTCAACATCAATCTCGCGGGCACCAACCTTCCGCTCCAGTACATCACGGCCAACGGCTCGCCGGGGCGGCCAAGCAACTGGACATGGCCGACGACGATATATTCCGGCGCGCCCTATGAGAACCTGACGGCGGCGATATGGAGCAGCTTTGAGAGCCGCATCAACGAGTTTCGGCGGTACAAGGGCGGGAGCAATTACGGATTCACCGCGCCGGTGAGCGGCGTGACGCTTTTGAATACGTGCTTTTCCGAGGCGGAGGCGGCTATCAGCGGCATATCCGGGCATGGGACGGTGCCGGCGGTAAGGGAGCTGTCTATGGCGTACTTATCCGGGCTGGCGGACGCGTTGAACGTGGTGACGTAGGAGGGAGTTTCTGAGTGGTTCGATAGTCGTCCCCACCCTGCCCATCGCTTCGCTCGGGATCGTCGTCGCTGATGCCGCTTTGCTTCGCCCTCCCGTTGGTCGGGCTCAGGTGCTGGCATCGCTCATCTCCGGCCTAAGAGCCGCCGCTACGCGGCGGTTGGCCTCGTGATGCGCGCCTGCGGGCGCAGTCCTCTCCCCAGCGGGCAACAGCCCGCCGGGGACCCCGGAGGGAGGGGCTTTAAGGTGCGCGGTTTGTCGGGAATGCTCTGTCATCCCACGCTCGCTTCCCCCCTGCCCCCCTCCTGCGGGGAGGGCTCTAAGACGGGGCGGGTGCGTTTTATCGGAACCATTCCGTCAACGCATCCTCTTTTGCCCCTCCTAGGTCGGGGTGGCGCGAAGCGCCGGGGTGGTTCCGTCTATCGGACCGCGCAAATAATCGCACTCACCCCCCGTCTTAGAGCCCTCCCCGCAGGGCGGGGAGGGGGAGGGGTGAGGTGGGAGCCGAAGGGCTTTGAGTGGCTGCGGTGAACGCACGCACCTCATCCGGCGCCTGCGGGCGCCACCTCATCTCCGCGCTAAGCGCCGCCCTTCGGGCGGTTGCGCTGTGATGCGCGCCTGCGGGCGCAGCCCTGAAGGGGAGGCTAAGGGGCATACGACATATTTGGGAGAATGAAAGGAGAACATATGAAGGAAGAGATCATGCGCAGGCTGGGGACGGTGCTGACGGCGCTGAACAGCATTTATGTAAGCGGGAAGGGAAATTTGGCCAACCTGGCGAACAGCATTTTTATTCTGGAGGACACCGAAAAGATCCTGGAGAAGATGAATATCACAGCGGCGCAGGCGCCCCAAGAGGGCGCGGAGGAGCAGAAGCATGAATGAGCGCGGCGCGAGGGTGCTGCCGGAGATCGAATTTGTGGGGGGCGGGGCGCAGGAGTATCTGTTCCACTCCTACTTTTCCCCGAACGGCAGGCCCTTTGACCTGGAGGGGTGTACGGCGAGCTTCGCGGTGACGTCGGTTTTGAACCGGTACGGCGAGCCGGTCATCTCCAAGGCCATGACGGTGGTGGAGGGAGACGGCCAGACGAACCTTTTGAGGGTGGTGCTGGAGCCGGAGGACACCGTGGGGCTGGCGGGGAAATATCTTTACCAGATCACCGTCCGGGGCGAGGATGGGAAGACGGACCCGCCGGCCCAGGGTGAGATGGTTATACACAACAACATTGATAAGCGGTTCGTGATGGGGCGGGCGTAAAAGAACATAGGTTTGTGAAACCACCCCTGCCGCTTCGCGGCTGCCCCGACCTAGGAGGGGCTTTATAGGATAAGGAGGCGTGGGATATGAATACGACATACTGGCTCAATACCATAGCCGGGAATATTTTTAACGCGCAGACGGACCCGCCGCTGCCGAAGAAATTCTATTTTGGGGTGAGCAAGACCTACCCCAGTGAGGACCAAAGCAACGTCAGCGAGCCCGTAGGGGGAGGGTATCAGAGGGTGGAGCTCACCTCCCTGAAGCTGTCCGGCACCGGAGCCGTGGTCAACGGGGGGAGTATACAGATGCCGGAGAGCACACAAAGCTGGGGCGTGATGAACGCCTGGTGCGTGTTCGACTCCCCCAGCGGCGGGAAGCTTTTGGTCTACGACTACTTCCGGAATCCGGAGACGGACAAGCCGGAGACGAGGACGGTGGACCCGGGGACGGTGCTTCATCTGAAGCCGGAGACCGTCACCTTGTATGTGAAGAACGACAGGACGGAGTGACGGGCTCCGGTAAGGAAGGAGCTCTATGAGGGAATGGAATATCACCCTGCCGTCAAGGCGGCGGGAGTTCGACATCGCCCTGCCGGGGAGATTGCGGGAAGCGAGGCTGTGGATCCATGAGCTGCCCTTCCGGGATCAGATCCGCGCGGCAGGGGCGCTTTTTGTCGGCGCCGCCGCGGCTGTTCTGCTGAGAAAAAGCGTCCGGGGAAAGGACGGAACCAGCACGGGCGGCAGGGCGGCCGCCCCTGGGAAGGCCGTCAGTGTCCGGCCGCAGGGGGAGCTCATCGCCGGCGGGCGTTCAACGGTCTCCGCGCGCAAGAAGACGGAGGCCTCCGGGGCAGCTTTGGCGGACGGAAGGGTCTTATCTGTCGAGAAGCGCGCGGCGGTACAGGGTGAGGACGGTGTCCTCATCGGAGGCGCCGCGGCCGCGCCGGGGAAGGGGCTTTCGGTCAAGGCCGCGGAGACGGTCAGGACCGGAGGCAAGGCCGAAGCGAAAAAGGATGTGGCGGTCCGCGCCTGTTCCTCCGCCGCCGTTGGCGGCAGGGCCGTAAGGCCGGTGCTGGAGGCGGATGTCCGGGCGCGCCTCAGGGAGGAGCTTTTTGCCGGCGGGAGGCTTGGCAAAGGGACGCAAATTCTGGCGCAAAGGCCCCTCCGGGAGGCAGACCCCATGACCTTGGGGGAGATGGACGGCATGAGCCTTGCCGAGCTGGACTATACCGTTTTGGAGGAATGGTGACGGCGGAAGATTTGGAGGAGACAAAGTGTACTACATAACATTGGACGAGAACATGAACCTCGTCACAACGGTGCTGGAGCCGGTATACAGAGGGGACAATCTGAGCCGGAAAATCACGTATCTCGTGCCGCTGAGGGTGGGGGAGATCGACATGATGACGGCCACGGCGTATTTGTGCTTTCTCCGGGCGGACGGGGAACCGGATGTGGTGATGCTGGAGCGGTCCGAGGAGGTATATAAGGAGACACATCTTCAATATACCCTGCCGGTCACCTGCAAGCTCACCAAATACGCCGGGGAGGTGGTCACCTGGATGCAGATCTATGCGGGGCCGGCCTCCTGCCCAACGGTGGCCAAGAGCGGGGAGAACGTGATACGGGTCATGGAATCGAAGGACATGGACGCGTATCTGGGAGACTGGCGCTCGGATAAGGTGCTGACGGCGCTTTACCAAATGAAGACGCGCACAGACGAGAAGATCGCCGAGGAGGCGGACAGCCTGCGGGCGCTGGTGGCGGAAAAGGCGGACAACCTGGTCTTTGACCCGGAGGACAGCACGATCCAGCTCACCTCCGACGGGGAGCCGGTGGGGGATAAGATCTACGTGAACGCCATTCAGGGAAAGGTGGTGACCCAGGTGGCGCTGACCGTAGACGGAGAGATGATGGTCTTTTACGCGGACGGGACATACACGAACCTTGGGAAGGTGCAGGGGCAGGACGGGAAGGTGTATGTGCCACACGTGGATGAACGGAAGGTGCTGACGTTCACCATCGAGGATGAGGCCGGAGAGATCCCGGGGCCGGTGGATATGAATCCAAGCGATGAGTGGAGCGAGATGGATTCCACCGGGACGGAGACGGATTATGTCTGGGAGCCGATGGGGAGCGGCGACCGGTCATAAATTATAAAACAGATGATTTGGAAGGAGGGAAAGATGGCTGCGAATGTGATTTTTATGCACGGCACGCGGGAGCAGTTTGACCGCATTCCGGTGAAGGACAGTAATACGCTGTACTGGATCGAGGATGAGAAGGCGCTGTACCGGGGAAACGACCTCTATGGCACAGGCCGGGAGGCCACGCGCTCCGCGGCGGGGCTTTTGTCCGCGGAGGACAAGAAGCGTCTCGACGAGCTGGCCGGCGGCGGCATCTCTACGCTGACAGCGGTGGACGGGTCCCTTGAGGTGACGGGCGAGGGGTACAGCCGGGGCCTGAAGGTCAGGATCTCCGGGCAGGAGCACAACGGGCTTACCCTGGAGGAGGACGGGCTCTTTGCGGCGCCGCCCAGTGCGGGGAGCGGCCTTGAGGCGGTGGACAGGGCGCTGGCGCTCAAGCTCGACCAGGAGAAGGCCGGCGGGCTCAGCGTGACCGAGAAGGGGCTTGCGCTGGAGCCGGTGACGGCGGAGAGGCCGGGCGCCATGACCGCCGAGGACAAGGCTTTTCTGGACGCGATCCCTGTTCTCTACGAGGGGAAGAAGTATGAGGTGGTGGGACTTCTCGCCGGGTGCCGCGCCGATGTGTACGGGCGGGAGATCCGGGTATTTTTCCCGGAGGACGCGCCATTTAAGCAGCCCAGCGGCGAGGCGAACGGCCGGGACGACAAGAACTACTACTTCGGCGTGCGGTTCTTCGCCCCCGATGGAGCGGTGAAGTTCAAGGAGGGCGAAAAGGCCGCAGACGGTGACTTTGAGACCTTTGACGGGTCCAGCTCCGGCACGGACAAGTACGGACGCCATTACGATGTGTGCTGGTTCCCCGCCGCGCGCACCGAGGATGAGGGACACTCCTGGACGTATAACGGCGCGGGAAGCGAGCCCGGCAGGTGCGCCGGGTGGTATCACACCATCGAGTGGTACGGCGAGGACGAGAAGCCCATCAGCAGCGAGACGGTGCGGGTGAACCTGACGAATGATGGCTGCCATAACAGCCTGAAGCCGTCGCTGGGGTTGGAGAATACGGCGGAGACGCTGGTGTGGCAGGAGATGGTATAAGACTGTGACGGGCGGGTTTTGAACCCGCCCCTACAGGGGACGGCGGAGAACGGGGCTTCGATCCCTCAGTCGCTTCGCGACAGCTCCCTTTGCGAAAGGGAGCCTACACACCCCGGAAGCTTTCTAAAGACGGGGCCCTACCGCCTCACTGCGCTCGGCGCCTCCCCAGGGGGTTAAGATGAAAGCATCGTTTTATCTTATCATTACATTAAAAATAGGAGGGAAGAAGTATGGCTGTGAACAAGGTAGCATTCAGGCTCGGTCTGCGTGATGCGCTGAAAAATGCGCCCAATGTGGAGGGGACGTTCAGCGTTACCACGGACGAGCACGCGCTGTATCTGGACGTGGCGGGCGGTCAGCGCATCAGGCTCGGCGATTTTATCAAGGTGGCGAAGCTCACCGACCTTGAGGCGATCACGGAGCCCGCGGAGACCGCCCTTTACTACGTGGAGGAGATCAACTGCCTCGCCTGCCACGACGGTGAGGACTGGGTCCAGATCAACCGGGACACCGGCGCCACGAAGGTGGAGGTCACCGGCGGCGGCAACGGCATCGCCAGCGCCGTCTATGACAAGGACTCCCGCACCATCAAGATCACCATCGACAAGACCTTCCTCACCGCCGAGGATGTGGGCACCAAGATCTCCGATGTGGTGGGCACTGTCCCCGACGAGAAGACCGTTGTCGAGTACATCGACGAGAAGACCAAGGATACCGCTTCCAAGGAGGAGATCGCCGGCATCACCACCCGCCTCGGCGCTCTGGAGGGCGCCGAGGGTAAGGAGAAGTGGGACAAGGCTGCCGAGGATGTGGACACCGTTATGGGCGATTACCTGAAGACGGCGGACAAGACTGTCCTGGAGGGGAAGATCAACGCCAAGCAGGACAAGCTTGTCTTCGAGGGCACCTACAATGCCGACAACAACAAGGCCGCTACCATGGCGGACGTGACCGCCGCCGTGTCGGGGCTGTCCGGCGCCATGCACTGGATCGGCACGGTGGAGACGGAGCCCAACGCCGAATCCGGCGCCAGACGCCAGAAGGGGGACGTTGTCTCCTACAATGGCGTGGAGTACGCCTGGGACGGCAGCGCGTGGCAGAAGCTGGGCGACGAGTCCATGTACTCCGAGAAGGTCACGGGTTGGGACGAAGCGGCCGCGCAGAAGCACACCCACGACAACGCCACCGAGCTTGACAAGATCAAGACCGGCGACAAGGAGAAGTGGGACGCCGCCGCCGGTAAGGCCGATACCAACTCCGCCGCCATTACCGCCATCAAGGATGACAAGACGCTCACCAGCTTCAGCGCGGTCAAGACGGAGCTGGACAAGAAGGCCAACAGCACGGATGTGACGGCGCTTGTGGGCGATGCGCAGGGTGTCGATGCCACCACCATCAAGCAGGCCGCCAAGGAGGCCGAGGAGTACGCAGACACGAAAATCAATGAAGCGCTGACTTGGGGGAGCTTCTAATTAGAGAGGGGCTGCGCCCCTCTCTAATTAAGAGGAAACGTGCGGGAACCCCTGTGAAAAGCCTGCGGGCTTTTCCCAGGGGCTCCCTGCTGTTTTGCTGCGCGCACGGCCTCGTCGTCGCTGATGCCGCTTTGCCTCGGGCTCCCTTCGGTCGCCCTCGGGCGCTGGCATCGCTCTTCCTCTCCCCAGCGGGCAACAGCCCGCCGGGGACCCCAGGCCGCACACTCCGCAAAACAAAAGGTATTTTTTCCGACGTACATGCCGCCGGGAAAAATATTTGAATTGTGGTCTTAACATTGAGAACAACAGCACAGGGCAATTTTGGACGGTCAGAGACGCAAAACTGCCTGCCGGGAGACCGGCGGCTTTGATATAGTCCGTGCCCGGAGGGGAGAAGACATGGCGCTTTTTAAGATTTTGAAAGGCGAAAGCTCGCGCATTGATACGGGGACCACGAAATTTAACGAGGGCTACGCCTATTTTACGCCGGACGACGCCGGGTTCTACATTGACGCCAGCGTGGGTGGGAGCCAAAAGCGTATCCGCATCAACCGCAGGGAGGTCGTGAGCGCCCAGACGCCGGTAAGGTCCGACGAAGGGGACACGTGGCTCCAGGAGGTGGAGTAGATGGAAAGAGCAGAGGAGAAGGGGGTAACGTGATATGGCGGAGACGAGGTATTACCACCTTCATCTGACGGACAGCGACGCCGAGAAGTTTTTGGCCTGGCGAGAGGCGATGAACGGGACGGAGGCGTCCAATATGGTCAAAATCGACGCGGCGCTTTATGAGAAGGAGCGTGTCGTCATATCCGCTGAGCAGCCGGAGGGGCTGACGGAAAACGACACGTGGCTTGAGGAGGTGGGATGATATGGCAGAGAAAGTGAAGAAGGTACGGGAGAAGAAGCTCATCAACGGAGAGTGGGTAACGATCCACCGGGAGACGGGCGCAAGCTCCGTGAAGTTCGATGACGGGAGCACGTTCCAGGAGAAGCTGGACAGCGGGGAGCTCAAGGGGCCCAAGGGCGATCAGGGCGCGGTGGGCGCGCAGGGAACGGCGGGCGCGCCCGGTAAGGACGGCGCCGCTGGCGCCAAGGGCGACACAGGCGATACGTGGGTGCCCAGCGTGGACGCCTCCACGGGGGCGCTGTCGTGGGCAAAGAACAGCGGTGTGATGCCGCAGACAGTGAACATCAAAGGACCGCAGGGGGCGACGGGTCCTGCCGGCCCTACCGGCCCTGCCGGTGCGAAAGGGACGGACGGGGTTTCCCCTACGGTGAAGGTGTCCAAGTCCGGCACCGTTACCACCGTCACTTTCACCGACGCCGCCGGAGATAAGGTTGCCACCATCAACGACGGCAAGAACGGCGCAAATGGGACAAACGGAACTAACGGCAAGGACGGCGCGGCGGGGGCGCGGGGCAGCCAGTGGTTTTCCGGCACGGGAGTGACAGGAAACAGCGGCACCGCCGCCGTGTTCGCCAATTCCGGCGTCAGCTCCGCTCTTGTGGGAGATTGGTATCTCAACACCAACACAGGGTACGTCTACACCTGTACGCTTGAGGGCGTGGCCTCCGTGGCGAAATGGGTATACAAGGGAAGTATCAAAGGCGTGACGGGTGCTGCCGGCCCAGCCGGGCCCGCTGGCGCCGCGGGCGCGAAGGGCGACACCGGGGCGGCGGGGCCCAACACTGTGAGCACTTCCACCGGCACCAACATCACGGGGCTTTTGAAGGGCAACGGGAGCAAGGTGGCGCAGGCAGTTGCGGACACGGATTACCTGACACCTGATACTGCCTCCGGCACATATATGCCCATAAAGGGCGGGAAGTTCACGGGCAACGTCAGCGGGCAATATTTTACCGGTACGTGGCTGCAAACCACGGCGGCGGGTAATCTCGCTTCGGCGGCCTCCAAAATAGCCGTGCTTGACGACAAAGGGTGGGTGTATTACCGCACCCCGGCGCAGATACTCGGCGACATCGGGGCTGTGCCAACGACCCGCAAGGTCAACGGCAAGGCGCTGTCGACGGATATCTCACTTTCTGCGGCGGACGTAAGCGCAAGGCCATTGACCTGGACGCCCACAGCCGCTGACGTGAAAGCGCTTCCGCTGGCGGGCGGGACGATGACGGGCAATATTGCCATGGGCAGCCACAAGGTGACGGGGCTGGCGACACCGACGGCGAGCACAGACGCGGCAACGAAAGGGTATGTGGACGGCAAGATCCAATACGGCACCTCCGTCCCCGCGACGCTGGCGGACGGCGTCGTGTACCTGGTCTACGAATGAGGTGAGGGCATGAGTATTGAAGTCGCGGGCAAGCAGATCAAGGAGCTCCGCATCGGTGTGAACGGCCAACCCCGGACGGTGACGGAGGGGTGGGTCGGCGTGAACGGGGCGCCCAGACGGTTCTACTCCGCCTCCGTTCCGCTGTCCTCGTTTGAGATCGGGAGCCTGGTGTACATCAAGGAGGACGGTGTGCCGGCGCCGTACATCGTTTCAGGGCATGAGTATGATATAAGAGCACTCTCTAGCGAGTCAGTGGTAAGATCTGTGCTTGTACGGCAGGAAATAACGGGATATTACAAACCCTTACAAGTTTCGTCAGCGTCACAGTCCTATGAGGAAAGTCTTGACCCGGCGGTCATTGAGGCGGCAAAAGTTCCCATTCTGATAATAGTTGGGCAACAGCCATATGCGGTGTCCTTTGCCTTGCTTATGGTTCAGCTTGGTCTGAGCTTGTCAGGATACGACACCTCAAAACTGCAGGAGCTTCCCAACGCAAGTACGCTAAAGATGTGTGATCAATGGTTGGGTGATATGAGGCGCGCCCGAAGTGTGGGCAACTCTACTAGCTACCGGGCATACACAAACCAATTTGGGGTACCCTCAGAAGCCGTAGTTAGCAATGCGCTGAATTCGGTCTCCCACGGCTTCCGACCTGTTCTGTACCTGCCGGGAGAGACGATGTTTAACAAGGGCAGCGGGGAGTTTGTGGGGTAAGAGGAAAGTTGTGTGGTTATGGAGCGGACAAGCATTTCGGCGGCGGGATGATCGTTTGACCGACGTGGGCAAAATGTTCGTTCGGCGCTTTCTATATAAAAGCAATCATACAGTGGGAGGTCAAATATGGAAAATAGAACTAACATAAAATTCCAGCGGGGGGGGGTAAGTAATCCTTTAGTTACCCATTCTGCCGACGGCGGAGATGAGCCCGACCGATACCCCCAGACGCCGGAGGGCGGCGCGGCCTGCCCGGTCAACGGGTGAGGTGGGGCATGAGTATACAAATCGGGGACAGGCAGGTCAAAGAGCTCTACATCGGCGTGAACGGGCAGCCCAGGAAGGTGACGGAGGGGTATGTGGGGGTGAATGGCGTGCCACGTAGGTTCTACTCCGCCGCAATCCCGCTTTCTTCGTTCGAGGTGGGGAGTTTGGTATACATCAAGGAGAACGGGGTGTTGGCACCGTATATTGTATCCGGGCATGAGTATGATGAAAGCTTTACGGAAATATCCGAGAAGTTCTCCGTATTGGTGCGGCAGGAGCCGGCCGAGTATGTGAAGGGCTGGGTGTTAGACGCAACATTGACCAGGTTTTGTGCCTCTCTCGACCCTGTGGTACAGACGCTACTTGAATCGAATGCTGGTTTGTGTAACCTCATGTTCCTTAGTATGCTGGGGCTGAGCCTGCCAAATTACTTTCCCGGAAAACTGCAGGAGCTTCCCAACGCAAGTACGCTAAAGATGTGTGATCAATGGTTGGGTGATACAAGGCGCGCTGCAGACGGGAGTAGAATTGTGACTTATCGCGCATACACAAGTGTGTTCGGGAGTCTCTCTGAAGCCGCAAGTGACGACAAAGTATTGAGTAGTCCCACCCACGGGTTCCGTCCCTCTTTGTCCCTGCCTGGAGAGACGAAGTTTGATGCGAAGACGGGGGAGCTTGTGGGGTAAAGGAAGGTCGTAAGTTTAAAGAGGTCACGGCGAAGGCGCCCCATATAGGGCCCCTCCCCATAGAAGGGGGCAGGGGGGTGGCGAGGGCAGGGAGAGTGAGCGGTTGACGAGAGCCTCGATCCCTCAGTCGCTTCGCGACGGCTCCCTTTTCGTAAAGGGAGCCGTCGCAACCCGGAAGGGCTCAGAAGACGGGGAAGCGGGCCGCCAGGAGTGGCGGCCCCTACAACAGCCCTTCGGTAGACGCCGTAGGGGCGGTCTCTCTTGGCTGCCCGCGGGGGGGGCGGAACCACCCCGGCGCTTCGCACCACCCCGACCTGGGAGGGGCTGACCCTTCTGGCGCCTATAGGAAGCGGTTGACATCCTTCCGGCGGCGGTGTATGATACGGGTATACTGTAATACTAATATCCAATTAAAATCAGCCATTCGCGGCGGTCTTTTTCGCGTCATGCGGCGTCAGCCGCCTTGGAAATACCAATGGGTATTCCCTGCGGCGTCTTCCTTGCCTGACGCGAAAAATCCTCGCCGCTCGGTGTCTCCTTTTAAATAGATATTAGTATAAGCCGGGAGGAAAGCTATGAAGGTCAAGCTGAAGTGCGTGAAGGACGGATGGAGCGCGTGCAGGACAGATAGGGAGTATGTGGTCAAGATGCTCCTTCACGAGCGGGACGGAGAAAAAGAGGACGCCGTGGAGATACTGGCGGACGACGGAAAGCTTGTGTTTGTCCCGCTGTCGGAGTGCGTGGTCACGGACGACTACAAGGGGGAGAAATTCCGGGAGTTCACCGCGTATGACGACGAGGGAGAAGACCCGCCCGAGCCCCTCTATAAGCGCGTTTTCAAGGGGAAGAAAGGGAAATAAAACGACAATTTCATGACCGAGTTTCAGGGCCTCGCCGATAGCGGGGCCCTATTTCTATGGGAAAGGAGGCGGTTATGGGACGTAAGACGAGGCAGAACAAGATCTGCACGCCGGAGCTGATCGCGAAAATCAATCCGAAAAACGTAAGGCTCACGGAGGATTTTCTGGAATATCTGCGCAGCGTGGGCAAGGCGGAGAGTACGGTGAAGGCGTATGAAAACGACCTTCACATTTTCTTTGTCTGGGCACTCCAGAACGCGGACAACAAATATTTCCCGGAGATCAGCAAGCGGGATATCGTGGCGTATCAGAACTGGCTTTTGCGGCAAAACGAAAATTCGCCCGCCAGGGTAAGGCGGCTCAAGAGTACGCTGTCGTCTCTGAGCAACTACATCGAGGCTATCATGGACGACGAGCTGCCGCACTTCCGGTCCATCGTCCGAAAGATAGAAAACCCGGTGAACGAGCCCACCAGGGAGAAGACGGTGCTGACGGACGAGCAGACAAAGACCATCCTCGACACCCTGGTGGAGAGAGGGCAGTATGAGCAGGCGTGCTTTTTCGCGCTGGCGCTCTATTCGGGGAGGAGAAAGTCGGAGCTGCTGCGGTTTAAGGTGTCCTATTTCGACGAGGAAAATATCATCTACGGCTCGCTCTATAGGACGCCGGAGAAGATCCGGACGAAGGGCAGGGGCGTCAACGGGAAGATGCTGACCTGCTATGTGCTGGCAAAGCCCTTCAAGCCGTATCTGGACCTCTGGATGAAGCAGAGAGAGGAGCGGGGCATCGAGAGCGAGTGGCTGTTCCCGGACAGGAGCGACCAGACGCGCCACGCGCCCATTACGACGGCGAACAGCTGGGCGGAGATGTATTCCAGGATCAGCGGGACGGACATCTATATGCACTGTCTGAGGCACGCCTTTACCACGAATCTGGCGAAGGCGGACATACCGGATTCTGTGATACAGGCCATTGTTGGCTGGGAGTCAGCTGACATGGTGCGCGTTTATGTGGATACAGACAGCGAGGAGGAGTTCGGAAAGTATTTCGCGGACGGGGAGCTTGTGGGGCGCAAGCCCGGGGAGCTCTCGGAATTGTGAGGGGAGCATGAAGTATTCAGAGGCAAACAGGCCGCTCGTGTGTATGCAGACGCAGAGCCGGTGCTATAAGGAGACGCGGAAAATGAAGGTGCTGGGCGTTTTGTGGCACAGCACGGGGGCGAACAACCCCCAGCTCCGGCGCTATGTCCAGCCCAGCGACGACGACCCCAACAGGGAGGAGCTTTTGCGAATCCTGGGGGTCAACAAAAACCGCAACGACTGGAACCATGTCTCCGTGGGCGCCGGCCTTAACTGCTGGATCGGGAAGCTGGCGGACGGGACGGTGGCGACGGTGCAGACCATGCCGTGGGATTTCCGCCCGTGGGGGTGCGGCCACGGGAAGAAGGGGTCGTGCAATTCCGGTTGGATACAATTTGAAATGGCGGAAGATTCTTTGAACGATCCTGTATATTTTGGCGCCGTTTATAGGGAGGCTTGCGAGATCACGGCGTATTTGTGCAAGCTTTATGGAATCGACCCGCATGGGACGGTGAGGGTCAACGGGGCGGATATCCCGACGATCCTGTGCCACCACGACAGCTATGTGCTGGGGTTCGGGTCCGGGCATGTGGACGTGACGCATTGGTTTCCGAGGTTCGGGAAGTCCATGGAGACGGCCAGGGATGACGTGGCGGCCTTGCTGGCCGCCGATAAGGAGGATGAAGACGTGAGCTTTGAGAAATTCATGGAGTACATGAACCAGTACCGTGGGAGCATCCAGGACAACGACAGCGGTACATGGAGCCAGGAGGCCAGAGACTGGGCCGTTCGGACGGGAATGGTCGCCGGGATGGGGACTCTGCCCACCGGGGAGCCCAACTATGCCTGGGAGGACTTTTTGACCAGAGAGCAGATGGCGATGCTGCTCTACCGCTTCGCACAGATGATGGGCAAGGCGTCCTGATGAAGGGGAAGCATGAGAGGCAAAGGGAGCGGGAGGAGCAAAAGCGGGTGACGGCCCTTGGAAGGTTCATCCGGCACATGGCGGGGCTGGGATTTACCAACCGGTGCGCCATATATATCCTCCTGTTCCTTGTCGCCGGGATCGCCGGCGGATTTATCCTGGCGGTGCTGAGCATCAGATACCAGTACGCCGGGGCGCTGGCCTGCTGGACGGTGGTGTTCACGCCCATAGGGACGGCGGTCGGCGTCGTGCTGGGGAAGATCGTGGACAAAAACAGGGCGGAGAACGTGTCCGGGAACGGGGACGGGATCACCTTTGCCGCCGCCGCGGCGAAGGGATTTGCGAAGGAAACGAAGACGGGCCAACAGAGCCCGCCTATTTAATATAAAGGAGGGACGCGCATGAATGAGTGGGTGCGACTGATCGTGTCGGCGCTGCTGACGCTGGCGACTACGATCCCGCTGGTCATCAAGCTGGTGGAGTATGTGAAGAAGACCATCAAGGAGAAAAACTGGCCGGAGGTCGTGAAGATCGTGATGGGCTACATGGAGAGGGCCGAGAAAATGTTTGAAAAGGGCGCCGACCGTAAGGAGTGGGTGCTGGCGATGGTCAGGGCGTCCGCGGAGCTGGTCAAGTATGAGCTGGATATGGACGCGATTTCCAGCCTTATCGACGAGCTTTGCGATATGAGCAAAATCGTGAACGCGCCGCCCAGTGTAGGGTGATTCGGCGCGTAGATGGGAGGCGGATATGAGCGTGAGCGAGATCGTCGGATGGAGCGGCGGCGGGGTGCTGCTCCTGATGACGCTGATACAGATCGCCCCGATCAAGTGGAACCCCTGGTCGTGGCTGGCGAAGATGCTTGGGAGAGCTATCAACGCCGAGGTGCTGGGGGAGATCACGAACATCAAGCAGAAGCAGACCGAGGTGCAGGAGAAGCTGGAGGAGCATATCCAGGACGACGACGAACGGGATAAAAGCCTGACGCGCCGGAGGATCCTGGAGTTCAATATAAAGCTCATGCGCGGGGAGAATTACACGCATGAGTATTTCACCGATATGCTTCAGGACATAGACGACTACGAGGGATACTGCAAGACCCATCCGGGGTACAAGAACAACCGGGCAAGGCTCGCCATTGAGAATATCAAGAGAGTGTATGACGAGCACGCCAGGAAGGGAGATTTTCTCGGAGGGGTGTAAAACAAGAAAAGGGGGAACCGTCGAAAGGCGGTTCCCCCTGGCTTTTTGATATGCTTGTCCTATTTACATCACATAACGGCTGTGATATAATATGTTTATCATCTTTACAGAGAGAGGGGAGAGTGTATGAGCGACACGCAGAAGTTCGCGATTTACTCCCGAAAATCAAAATTCACGGAAAAGGGGGAAAGTATTGAAAACCAAATTGAGATGTGCAAGCAGTATCTCCAGCTTCACTATGGAGAAGACGCCGCCAAGGAGGCGCTGGTTTTTGAGGACGAGGGTTTTTCCGGCGGGACGTTGGATAGACCTTGCTTCAAAAAGATGATGGAGGCCGCCAATAGGGAGAGCTTTTCGGCTATCGTGGTCTATCGGCTGGACCGTATCAGCAGGAACATCGGGGATTTTGCGAAGCTGATCGAGCAGCTCAACGCGCTTGGGACAGGGTTCATCTCTATCAAGGAGCAGTTCGACACGTCCTCGCCGGTCGGGAGAGCGATGATGTACATTTCATCGGTGTTCTCTCAGCTGGAGAGGGAGACGATTGCGGAGCGTATTCGGGATAATATGCACGAGCTCAGCAAGACCGGACGGTGGCTTGGCGGGATCACGCCGACGGGGTATTGCTCCGAGGGCGTTACAAGGGTGAATGTGGACGGGAAGACGAAAAAGGCGTTTAAGCTGAAAATCATCCCGGAAGAAATAAGGATCGTAAAGCTTATTTATGATAAGTTTTTGGAGACGAATTCTCTGACGAAAACGGAGACGTTTCTGTTGAATAATGGATATGTCTCAAAAAACGGCAAAAATTATACGAGATTTTCTATCAGGGCTATTCTGACCAATCCGGTGTATATGGTGGCGGACGAAAAGGCGTACCAATATTTTACCAGCCGAGGCGCCGATGTGTATGCCGAGGAAAAGGACTTCGACGGTTCGCATGGGGTCATGACGTATAACCGCACGCTCCAAAAAACGGGGCACGCGAATCAGATAAGGCCAATCGGAGAATGGATCGTTTCCGTTGGGCAGCATGAGGGCGTTATCAGCGGCGAGACATGGGCGAAGGTACAGGCAAACCTGGAGGTCAATAGATCTAAGAGTTATAGAAAACCAAGGAGCCATGTGGCGCTGCTTTCCGGACTGCTGGTTTGCGGAAACTGCGGGGAGTTCATGAGGCCGAAGCTTACAAACCGGGTCAACGCTGATGGAGAGTACATTTATATGTACAAGTGCTCGATGAAGGAACGGAGCCTGCGGCATAAGTGCATGATGCGGGATTGCAACGGGAATGAGTTGGACAAGGAGATCATTGAGCAGGTCAAGGCTTTGAGCGAAGATGGGTCCGCTTTTTCCCGCCAGATTGAAAGGAACGAGAAAGAACGGGACGGAAAGGCAGACGAGTATAAAAAAGAAATCGCCCAGCTGGAAAAAGAAATTGCCGATAACGAGAACGAAATCAAAGGAATTGCCGCTGCGGTTGGAAAGGCCGGAGAGACTGCGGCGACATATCTCTTTGAACGAATCGAGGAGCTGCATAACAGAAATGTTAAGGCGAGAGAAAGAGTCGAGACGTTGAAAGAACTGACGGCGTCCAATGATATGTCCATGGCGGAGTTCGATATGCTGGCCGATCTGCTCAGGTCGTTCCGCGGTACTGTGGATAAAATGAGCGTCGAAGAAAAAAGAGCGGCGATTAGGACGTTCGTAAAAAAGATTATCTGGGACGGGAACAACGCGCATATGGTGTTGTTCGGTTCCGACTATGAGTATGAGTTCCCTGACGTTCCGATTGGCTTGGATACGGCAGAGAATGGGGAACACGAAAATTTTGATGAATGGGTAGAAAGGTGGAATGTGAAGCCGTTAGGTGAGGATAGCGAACGAGATCCTCATGTATTTTCGGGCTCAGCGCAAGTCCGCCGGGGACGTGTCGCTGTCGGAGACCATCGACTCCGACGCCGAGGGGGGAAATCTGTCCCTCATGGACGTGGTTTGCGCCGAGGACGACGTTTTCGAGCGCTTGAGCTCTCAGGACGTGTACGCGCGGCTGCGCCGCCATGTGCGGGAGGG
>CANQKZ010000002.1 GCA_947624585.1 uncultured Oscillospiraceae bacterium
TGGTTGCGCTTCCATTATAACACGTTTGGGTTATGCCTGCTTTTTTGGCTTTGTGCGGATTTGCTCATTTATAGAAATATACATTAAAAAATATACATAACGACCTCATAAAATCCCGGCGCTTGATAGAGGATAATCATGTCGTTGGCTTTGCTTCCGCAAGAGATCGAGGAGGGTTTTTCGAGTCCGGCTGTCGGATCGCGCGGGGCGGTTCGCGGTGTCGGGGTGTGACGGGAATTGGTGGGATCAATATAAATCTCTAACCCGCTCCTCGCCGTCGGCTGTTTTCTTTTCCGCTCCATTCTGTGCCATACGATCATGCCCGCCTTTTGGGGCCGGGCCGTTATTCCCTGCCGTGCCGGAGGCGGGCGCGGAGGGCCTTGACGGCGAGGGAAACGAGGTGCAGGAGCGCCGCCAGAGCGGCGGAGGCGGCGATAACCAGAAGATGTGCGCCGTTCCCGTCCGGGAAGGTCCCCCGGGGCGCCAGGTACGTGCGGTACAGGTCGAAGCAGAGGATATGGGAGAGGTACATCTCAAAGGAGCATTCCCCCGCCTTTGCCAACGCGGCGGCCAGCCAGCGGGAGGGAGGGAGGCGGCGCGTGAGGTGGAAGAGAGCG
The DNA here is from genome assembly GCA_947624585.1 of uncultured Oscillospiraceae bacterium. GTDB lineage: Bacteria > Bacillota > Clostridia > Oscillospirales > Oscillospiraceae > RUG626. The sequence continues at coordinate 618 of CANQKZ010000002.1, forward strand.
GAAATCAGCAGGCACAGGCCCGGGGTGATGAGGATGAAGGGATACCAGTAGAGGCCGTGGAACCAGAGATAGTCGGGCTGGTACGCATAGAAATACCGCAGCAGGAGGAGCCCCGCCACGGCGGCGGTCAGAAGTCCCAGCGCCCCGGCGGGGGTAACCCTCCGTTCCCGGTCCGAGGCAAGGCGCGAGACGTACATCCCCACAGCAAAGACCGGGAACCGGGAGGCGATGATGATGCCGTCGGAGGTATTCCAGAAGGCCAGGGAGGCGGCAAAGAGAGCGGCGATGAGCGCCAGGCCCTGGAGCGGGTTTTTCGTCCGCTCCACCATTGCCGCCAGGTACGGCGTCAGCAGGTAGGCGGTCAGGATACCGGTGATGTACCAGTTGAAGCTGACGCCGGAGGTGGAGTAGACCTGGATCATGAAGATGTTCCCCAACGCGGTGTACCAGGTCTGCTGGCCTGTGATCAGCTTGAAAGCGCACCAGGCCAGGATGAAGGGCAGATACACCGGCAGGAGCCGCGCCAGGCGCCGCCGCATGAACGCCAGGGGATCGCGGTCCCGGATGTAGGAAGCGTACATCCCCAGGCCCGAGGCGAAGAAGAAGATGTCCACCCCGCCGTAGAGAAAGGTGTTCAGCTTGAGATACACCGGCCCCAGGTCCAGGGCCGCGTGGTAGAACACCACCGCCACAATGGCGCACCCCATCCACACCGACCGGTACCCCGTCAACTCCCGGAGCGAAACGCCCCTCCGTCTGTCTTCCATACGATCCGCCTCCATTCCCCGCCGTGCGGGAGTACTTAAGGAACCTCCGAATAATCAAAGGTATGTTACCACGGATCGCCCCGTTTTGCAATACGAAGCCGCAGAAAAATCGGCGGAGCAGTCATGCCCCGCCGCGTCCCCTCACCTGTCGAAAGAGGGGTTCATGAAATATACGTTTTTCTGATCCAACATCTCCATGGCCCGACCAAGCGCTTCACCGAAACGCTGGAAGTGGACCACCTCGCGTTCGCGGAGGAACTTCATCACGTTGTTCACGTCCGGGTCGTCGGAGAGGCGGAGGATGTTGTCATAGGTGGTGCGGGCTTTCTGCTCGGCGCCCATGTCCTCGGTGAGGTCGGTGATGGTGTCGCCCTTGACGCCGATGGTGGCGGCTGTCCAGGGAGTACCGGAGGCAAACTGGGGATAGATCCCGGCGGTGTGGTCCACGAAGTAGGTGTCGAACCCAGCCTTTTTGATCTCCTCCGGCGTCATCTCCCGGGTCAGCTGATGGACCACGGCGGCCACCATCTCAAAGTGCCCCAGCTCCTCCACCCCGATGTCCGTCAGCAGCCCCCGCAGCTCCGGCGTAGGCATGGAGTACCTCTGGCTCAGATACCGCAACGACGCGGCAAGCTCGCCGTCCGGTCCCCCATACTGGCTAATGATAAATTTAGCCAGCGCCGGGTTGGTGTTTTTGATCTTTACGGGATATTGAAGGCTTTTTATATAAGAAAACATACTTATTTACCCGTCCTTTCGCAATATTCCCAGGGCCAGGGACCGTCCGGCCAGGTGTATTTGTCGCAATTTTCCAGGTCCTCCAGGGTCAGGGGCCCGTATAGCTTTGTGTACCGGGCCATACCCTCCCGCTTCAGCGCCAGGGTGTCGCGCAGGGCCTTGAAGGCTTCCCTGTCGTCGGGGTGGGTGTCCAGGTAGAGTTGCAGCTCCTTGGCCATGAAGGCCAGGGCCATCAGCTCCCCCAGGGGCGTCCCGGCGTAGGGGTTCGTCTTGTTTACCATGTTCATAAAGGGCAGGTCCAGGCCGGGGAAGAGGGTCCCACGGTTCAGGGCCTCCTCCGGGGCGTACATGGGCGGGTTCATACCCTGGGGCGGCACCCAGGAGGTGGCCAGAGGCGCGCACATGGGCAGCGCCCCGCATTTGTACCCGCAGTCGGAGCCCATCTCGGGGCCCATTTCGGGCTTCACTTTTTCCAAAGCTGTTTCCTCCAAATATTTTGTGGCCGCGCTTTCGCGTCCAAGACATTCTATTCCGCCGGGACCGTTTTGCCTCTCGGACGGAGGGCGGTTTTACCCTGTAAAGAAGCGATGGAGCGGTTCGTTTCGCAAAGAATGTTTAATACTAATATTCAATTAAAGCAAGACATTCGCGACGGTCTTTTTCGCGTCAAGCTTCGTCATGCGGTTTGGAAATACATACAGTATTCCCTGCGCCGTCTTCCTCGCCTGACACGAAAATCCTCGCCGCTCACTGTCTTCTTTTGATTGAATATTAGTATAAATAAATTCAGATTTGGCGTATCAAAGTGTCGCTTTTTGGAATAATTTCAAAAACATCTCCGATCGTTGAACAGTTCTCAATCAAAAACCGATCCCCATGCCGGTACACCACCGACATAGGGAACATATAAAGGCCGGTGGACATACGCCCACCGGCCCTCATTTATTCACTTGATTACAGGATGATGCAGATGAGTCCTCCGCAGCCGTCGTTGATGATGCGGCCGATGGTGCCCCGGAGCTTGGTCTGGACCTCCGGGGGCATTTTGCGGATCTTGGTCTGCAATCCCTCGGCGGCGATCTCGTGGAGGGATTTGCCGAAGAGGTTGGACTCCCAGATCTTCCCTGTATCCCCCTCGAACTCCTGCAAAAGGAAGTTGATCACGTCCTCGCTGGACCGCTCGCCGCCCAACGCCGGAGAAACCTCGGTCACAGTGTCCACGCCGATCATGTGGATGCTGGGGGCGCTGGCCTTCAGGCGGACGGAGTACTTTCCCGCCTTTTTGACGATCTCCGGCTCCTGCAATGTCAGCTCCCGAATGTCCGGCATCACCACGCCGTAGCCCCGCTCCCGCACGTCGCGGAGGGCCTCGGCCACCTTGTCGTACTCTGCCTTTATCTGGGACAGCTCCTTCAAAAGGGCTATGAGGTCCCCGTCGTCGCCGATCTTGAAGCCCGACATCTCCCCCACCGTCTCGTAGAAGAGGCTGCGGGGCATATTGATGACCACACCCGCCCGGCCGGTGCCCATGTCCACGCTTTTGAGCTCCGCGCCGGTGACGCTCCCGGAGGAGGCCAGGGCGGCGGCGAAAGCGGGGAGGTCCCGGATGAGCTTCGCGTTTTCCGCCGCCTCACGCAGAGAGCGGTAGACCTCCGTCTTCAGGGGGTCGTCCCTGCCCAACGCGCCCAGCCAGGAGGGCAGCCAGACGCCGATCTCGCTGACCGGGAACTGGCCCAGCACCGCCTTTATGATCTCCGCCACGTCCGATTCCGAAAGCGCCATACAGTTGACGGCCAGGCACTCCACGCCGTAGGACTCCGAAAGCTCCTCCCGCAGGGCCCGCGTCTCCTCCGCCTCCGGGTGGGCGGAATTGAGGAGGAGCACGAAGGGCTTGCCGAGAGCGGTGAGCTCGCTGACCACCCGTGCCTCCGCCTGGGCGTACGCCTCCCGGGGCAGGTCCGTGACCGACCCGTCGGTGGTGACGGCCACGCCGATGGTGGAGTGCTCCGCGATGACCCGCCGGGTGCCCACCTCGGCGGCCCGGCGCATGGGGATCTCCTCCTCGAACCAGGGCGTGGTCACCATCCGCTCCGCCCCGTCCTCGGTGTCCCCCAGGGCGCCGTCCACCATATAGCCCACGCAGTCCACCAGCCGCACGGACACGGAGGTGTCCCCGTCCAGCGCCACGGAGACCGCCTCCTCCGGCACAAATTTCGGCTCCGCCGTCATAATGGTCCTGCCGGAACCGGACTGGGGCAGCTCATCCTGGGCGCGCTGCCGCACGTAGGCGTTTTCGATGTTGGGCAGGACCATGGTCTCCATGAACCTCTTGATGAAGGTGGACTTGCCCGTGCGCACGGGCCCCACCACGCCGATGTATATGTCTCCGCCCGTCCGAAGGGCGATGTCCTCATAAAATTTGCTTTTTTCCAAGCTCCGTTCCCCCTGTCAGCAGCATTTCCGCGGTCTACAAAATTGTATGGGACGGGGGTGGAAGTTATGACAGGAAACGAAAAAGAGGGCGCGGCGGGCGCTTCTGCAAGCCGTCCATGTTGGAAAGCCCGCCCACCGGCGTGGCGGCGTCGTGGCCCCGGTAGAGCATATTGGTCCAGCCCCCGTCCTCCGGGCAAGGCAGGTTCTCCACCCGCCAGATGCCCTCCAAGGAGATCGCATGGTCCGGGTCCACGGCGCGGACGGCGTCGATCGTCTCCCGGTACGTGTCGTTGATCCGCCGCCAGGCGGCGTCCCGGGGGGACTTGTAGTTGGGCTCCGACTCGAAGCCGTCGTTGTTCCGGGGCTCGTTCATCAGGTCGCAGGCGGCCACGGCGGGTTCACCCTTACAGCGCTCCTGGATGAGCCAGCCGCGCAGACGGACCTCTTTGCGCCGCGTGCGGTTAGGGCCGAGCCGGGCAGCGCGGTCTTCCTCGCCCGACGCAAAAAATCCTCGCCGCTCGGTGTCTCCTTTCAATTGAATATCAGTATAAGACACACCTTTTTTGCCTTCATCCGGCGAAAAATCCGCCGCCGATCCCGGCGCTTCAATCGGGATCCTCCCGAAAGCTCACAGCGCATACCTCCTCTTCACAGCCTCCAGCACCGTCAGGGCCTCCGCCGGGACCGCCAATTCATCGGAATTCAGCTGCCCCAGCGTCGCCCTTTTGTTCCTCCCGTGGTAGTCGCTGCCGCCGGAGACAAGAAGTCCGTGGGCCCGGGCCGTCTTCTCCAGCATACGGCACCGCTCCGGGGCGTATTTGGAGTACCAGCACTCCATCCCCGTGATCCCGGCGTCCAGCAGTTCACGGAGCTGTACGCGCAATTCCTCCGGCGTCAGCTCCCGCTTGCCCTCCTCGCCCATGGGGTGGGCCCAGACGGCTTCGCCCCCGGCGGCGCGGATGGCCGCGGCGGCCCCGCCCGCCTCCACCCGATCGTTGGGAGTGGGGCAGGGATCCACGATCTCCCTGATCGCCGTGTCCCGGTCCGGCGCAAAGCCGTATCGGGACAGCAGAGCCCCCAGGTGGGGCTTCCCGGCGCTGGGCATGGCCCGCAGGGCGGCCAGCTCCTCCTCCGGGAACCCGTACCCGCGACGCCGCAGATATTCGATGCGCGCCTCCAGCTTTGCCCGCCGGAGAGCGGCGGCCTCCTCTAAAAGAGCGCGGAAGGCCGGATGGCCGATCTCGTATCCCAGGCCCAATATATGGCATTTTTCCGACGCGGTCCAGGCGCTGACCTCGATCCCGGGAATCAGCGCTATCCCCTCCACCGGCGCCGCCGTCAGCTCGCGGACTCCCTCCGCCGTGTCGTGGTCGGTGATTGCCAGAACAGCGATCCCGGCGGCTTTGGCCTTTCGCGCCAGCTCCGGCGGCGTATCCGTCCCGTCGGAGGCGGTGGAGTGTGTGTGCAGGTCGATCGTTACCATTCAAATCCCTCTCTTCGCGGCGATCCGTCCCCGAAAAGCTTTGATGAAATTCTCCCGGCGGAGAAACCGGCTCGGGGACGGAACATCAGTCGGGAACCTTCTTTATGCGTATTCCCGTTCCTGACAGGAATAAAAACGCTCCGGCTGGGTGTGGACCTCGCTTATGCGCACGTCCACCTTCGGAAATGCCTCCGCGATGAGGGAGGCTAGCACCGGGACCACCACGTTTTCGGTGGAGAAGTGGCCCGCGTCGATGAGGTTGACGCCCAGCTCCCGGGCGTCGATGAACTGGTGGTGCTTCACGTCGGCGGTGACGTAGGTGTCCGCGCCCGCCTCAACGGCCTCGGTCATCTCGTTCCCCCCGGCTCCGCCCAGAACGGCCACGCGGCGGACGGGCCTGCCCGCGTCTACGAACCGGAGGCCCCCGGCGCCCAGGGCGGTCTTGACGTGGGCCATGAACTCCGCGAGGCTCTGCTCCGGCGCCCAGCCCACGCGGCCGCACCGCTCCGCGCCGAAGGGCTCCGCGTCCGCGATGCCCAGGGTCTCGCACAGGGCGTCGTTGACGCCGCCGGGGGCGATGTCCAGATTCGTGTGCATACAGACGGCGGCCATCCCCGCCCGCGCAAGGCGCAGGACCCGCGCTCCGGTGGTGTCCGAGTCCGTCACGTTCTTCAGCTCGAAGAACATGGGGTGGTGGGAGACGATGAGGTCCGCCCCCAGCCGCTCCGCCTCGCTTATCACCTCCTGGGTGATGTCCAGGGCGCAGAGGACCGTGTCGACCTCATCCTCCCAGGAGCCCACTAGGAGGCCCACGTTGTCGAAGCCCAGCTTCAGCTCCACCGGGGCCAGCTCGGCTATTTTTTCGTAGATATCGCTCACTCTTGCCATTTTTCAACCTCCCGCAGATCGCGTTCCAGCAAAGATCTCCGCGTCTTCAGCGCCAGCGCTTCCGTCCCGCCAGAGTCCTTCGCCCTCTCCAGGCCCTCCAGGACCTTCTCCACCCGGCCGATCTCCTGCTCCAGACAGGGCCTGAGGAGCGGGTCCCGGGCGTCGAACAGCGCCTTTTTCAGGCCGAACTCCTCCCCGTACACACCGGGCAGCGCCTCGAAGGCCGCGTACATCCTCCCCGCGTCCCGGCACAGCACCGCCCGGCCGCAGCCATACCCCCCGGAGCGGAGAAAGGCGGTGAGCTCCCCGACCTTGCTCTGGGGCTGGAGGATCAGCCGGGGCTCCCGGCTCCAGCGCAGGTCCCGGAGTATGTCCCGGACGGTCTCGCCGCCCATCCCCGCCATCACCACGGTGTCAAACTCCCCCGGCACGCTCTTGAGGCCATCGGACAGGTAAAATTCGATCCTCTCCTCCAACCCCCGCTCCCTGGCGGAGCACCGGGCGGTCCAGAGGGGCCCGGCGTTGATGTCCGACGCCGCCACACGGGCGAAAGCGCCGGACTGGACCAGGTACACCGGCAGATATCCGTGGTCCGTGCCCACGTCGATGACGCTCTCCCCCGTCCCCGCGAGGGCCGCCACGGCGGCCAGCCTCGGCGACAGTCTGATCATATCGGTTCACCCCCATAAAGCGGAGGGCGGACAACCCGTCCGCCCCGTTAAAGTTTTGTTCCCTCACGCCTCGGAGGCCAGGAAGCTGTTGAGCTCCTCCATGAAGTCGTCCGGGTCCACGCCGTGGGTCATGCACGCCTGCTCGATGGTCTCGCCGGTGGCGAAGGCACAGCCCAGGCAGTGCATACCGATGTTCAGGAAGAGCGGCTGGGCCTGGGGCGCCTTCATCATGACCTCGGCAACGATGGTATCTTTTGTAAATGTCATAAAAATGACCTCCCTGTCTCAAATTCAACCTTATTATACCCCCGCGCTTCCGTAAATTCAATAGGGAAATTTGCGGTTCCCGCCGGGTTCTTCCAACAAAAAAGGCGGCCCCACAGGGGCCGCTGGAAGCTGCGGGAGCGGATCAGTCCTCCCCCGCCAGCTCCCGGTAATCCTCCCCGTCGCACAGGGAGTCGGGCGGGAAGAACTCGTTGACGGGGAAATCGATGCGGTTGAAGAGGGCGCAGGGATCCTCCCCGCCGGTGCCCACGCACTCCTTCTCCGGGACGCAGTAGTCGTAGACGGGGATCAGCAGTTGGGAGTCCCGCTCAAGCCTCACGATGGTGAACTGGCCCAGGGTGACCACGATGCGCCGCCCCGCCCCGTCGGAGACGATGGGGGAGTCGAACATATCGAGGATATACTGAGGCAGATCCAACGTCTCCGGCGTCACGTCGGAGCAGGCGTCCACCACCTCCAGGGAGAGGATCACCGGGTCCACGGCCTCAACCACGGCTCTGGGCAGATTGGAGCTGTCGATCACGTTCCTGTCCACGCAGGAGGGGCCGATCTGGGAGGTGAAGATCTTGGCGCTGCCCTCGCTGCCGAAGAGGAGCACGCGCTTGGTGAAGCTTGCCAGGCCCTCGATGGGGGCGATGAGGCCGCTGGACATACACACGTCGGCCCGGATCTTGTAGTAGAAGCGGATGTCCACGGTGTAGTAGCCCCGGTTGAAGCTCACCGGCTCCACCATGGGGCTGGCCCACAGCAGCTCCGCCGACCGGGCGCGGACGTTGAGGCCGTTGTCCAGGTTTGCCTGGGAGTTCTGGGTCAGGTACACACGCATGCACTCCAGGCAGTCCTTATCCTTGCAGGAGTCGTAGATCTTGCTCGTATGTACACATACGGCCTCGCGGATGCTCACATCGCCGGGCACGGGGCCGGGCGCCATCTTTGATGACATGGAAATTCCTCCTCGTTGGCGCCATTAACGCGCCGGATTTCATTACAGTCTATGCTTTCCGAAAAAATGTGTGAAGGGTTGCGGATTTTTTCCGAATGTGGTACAATGGGGAAAAAGTGCGTGAAAGGGGGAGCCGATCCAATTGGCTGTCATATTGGGCATCGACCCCGGGGTGGCCACGGTGGGGTTCGGGGTCATCGACGCCTCCGGCGCGCGGCAGAAATTCCTGAGCTGCGGCGCCGTCACCACACCGGCCCACACGAAGCTGTCCTCCCGGCTCTCCCAGATATACCATGATATGCTGGAGCTCATCGACACATTCAAGCCGGAGGCCATCTCCATCGAGGAGCTCTTCTTCAACACCAACATCACCACCGGCATCGCCGTGGGCCACGCCAGGGGCGTCATCCTCCTGGCGGGATTTGAACGGAACGTGCCCATGTACGAGTACACGCCGCTCCAGGTCAAGCAGGCCATCACCGGCTACGGCCGGGCGGACAAAAAGCAGATGATGGAGATGGTGCGGCGTCTTCTGGGGCTCCAGAGCGCCGCGAAGCCCGACGACGCTTCGGACGCGCTGGCGCTGGCCATCTGCCACGCCCGGTTCTCCGGCTCACTTCTCACCTACGAGGGAGGCAGAAACGAATGTTCTACTATATAGAGGGCAAGGTCGCCGCGCTGGACAAAAACCTCGCGGTCATCGACGCGGGAGGCGTGGCCTTCGCCATAAGCACCACCGTCAACACCCTGACCCGTCTGCGCTCCGGCGACCGGGCGCGGCTGTACACCTATCTGAACGTGTCCGAGAACGCTCTGGATCTCTACGGGTTCTACGACCTCTCGGAGAAGCGGTGCTTCGAGCTGCTGCTGGGCGTGTCCGGCGTGGGGCCGAAAGCGGCCCTCTCCGTGCTGTCCGTCTGCACGCCGGAGTCTCTGGCTATGGCGGTGGTGACGGAGAACGAGAAGATGCTCACCGCCGCCCCCGGTGTGGGAAAACGCGGGGCGCAGAGGATAATTTTAGAGCTTCGTGACAAGATAGCAAAGGAGATGCCCTCTGTGGGCCCCGGCTCCGCCCCCTCCGCCGCCCCGGCAGTCGCCGCGGGGATACCGGGGAAGAAGCTGGCCGACATCACCGGGGCGCTGACGGTGCTGGGCTACGCGCCCCAGGAGATCACCGCCGCCCTGCATGGGCTGGACATCGAGAGCATGACCGTGGAGGAGGCTGTCAAGGCGGTCCTCAAGGGTTCGTTGAAGTGAGGTGCCGCTGATGATCGACTATTCCAAGGACACGCTGGATTCCAGCACCGACAACATCCTCACCACCCAGTTCACCCCCGAGGACGACGCCGAGGGCTCCCTGCGGCCCCGGTTTCTGCGGGAGTACATCGGGCAGGAAAAAGCAAAACAGAATTTGAGTATCTTTATCGAGAGCGCCAAGCGGAGAAACGAGCCGCTGGACCATGTGATTTTGCACGGCCCCCCGGGACTGGGAAAAACCACCCTGGCGCAGATCATCGCCAACGAGATGAATTCCGCCCTCCGCAAGACCTCAGGCCCCGCCATCGAGAAGCCCCGGGATCTGGCGGCGCTGCTGACGAGTTTAGACGAGAACGACGTCCTCTTCATCGACGAGATCCACCGGCTCAACCGCTCCGTGGAGGAGATTTTGTACCCCGCCATGGAGGACCGGCAGATCGACATCATCATTGGCCAGGGCCCGGCGGCAACCAGCATCTCCATCGACCTGAAGCCCTTCACCCTGGTGGGCGCGACCACGCGCTCCGGGCAGCTGTCCTCGCCTCTGCGGGACCGGTTCGGCATCGATTTGAAGCTGGAGCTCTACAAGCCCGAGGAGCTTCGCCGCATCATCACCCGCTCGGCGGAGATTTTGAACGTGGAGATCGACCCGGACGGCGCACTGGAGATCGCCTCCCGCAGCCGGGGCACGCCCCGTATCGCCAACAGACTCCTCCGGCGGGTCCGGGACTTCGCGGAGGTGTACGCCGGGGGCGTCATCACAAAGGAGCTTGCCGACAAGGCGCTTTTGATGCTGGACATCGACGCCTGCGGGCTGGACGCCATCGACCGGCGGCTTCTCCGGAGCATCATCGAAAACTACGCGGGAGGCCCCGTGGGGCTGGACACCATCGCCGCCACCATCAACGAGGAGTCCGTCACCATTGAGGACGTGTACGAGCCCTACCTTCTCCAGCAGGGCTTCCTGACGCGCACCCCCCGGGGCCGGTGCGTCACGCGTCGGGCCTATGAGCATCTGGGGCTCAAATTCACGGGTGATTTGGAAAGCATTGGAAATCAGACATCCCTTGAGCTGTGAAAAAGCGAAAAAATTCACGAAATTTTAAAAAAATTCAGCAAAATAGCTTGACAAAGATTGCATTAATTCTTATAATGTGTATAACCCTACAGTGAAATAATGGCATTGACCGATCAAAAGAGACAAGACGCGAAACGATGACAGACGAAGAGTTGTGGCTCCGCGCCCGGGACGGCGATCCCGGCGCCGAGGAGGATCTGATCAAGAGATACACCGTGACGGTGCGTATGTGCGCCCGCCCTTACTTCCTCGCCGGAGGGGACAGTGAGGATCTCACTCAGGAGGGCCTTTTGGGACTGCTCTCCGCGCTCCGGCATTTCGATCCCCAGAGAGACGTATCCTTCAAAACCTATGCGGAGCGGTGCATCAATTCCCGGCTGGTGTCGGCGGTGCGCGTCGCTTCCCGATTCAAGCACAAACCCTTAAACGATTCCATCTCATTTGAGTCCCCGCAGTTCGACGAAAGACAGATACTGTCCACAGGCAATTTGCGAGATCCCGAGGAAATGGTGATCACCAGGGAGTTGACGGAGGAGCTCCAGGCGGCGCTCGACGCGAAGCTGTCAGATCTTGAGCGGAGAGTTCTGGATCTGTATTTGGAGGGGCTCCCCTACACGGATATAGCCGAAAGAAACGGCATAAGCGTGAAGTCCGTTGACAACGCCGTCCAACGCATACGGCGGAAGCTGACGGATCAGTCTATCCGGCGTTGACAGCTCCAATACGGATAACCACTTAAAACCCTTGATTCGCGGCGGCGCCGGCTGCCCGGTTGAGGCTTTTAAACAGTCATCCGTATAAGCTGACGCAAATATAGCCCAAAGGGCAGATTTGTCAAAAGGAAGGTCCAAAAAGCATGTACGAAGACAAGACATTGGTATGCAAAGAGTGCGGCAAGGAGTTCGTCTTTACCGCCGGTGAGCAGGAGTTCTACGCTGAGCGCGGCTTCCAGAACGAGCCCCAGCGCTGCAAGGCCTGCCGTGACGCCCGCAAGAACGCTGTCCGTGGCCCCCGTGAGTTCTTCACCGCCACCTGCGCCATGTGCGGCGGCGAGGCGAAGGTCCCCTTCGAGCCCAAGTCTGACCGCCCTGTGTACTGCAGCGAGTGCTTCGCCAAGATCAAGGAGCAGCAGCGGTAAATCCAACAAAAAGAGCGGGCCTGAAGGCCCGCTTTTTTGCTGCCTAATACTAAGGAACCTCAGAACAAATCGCAGCACCGATCTTGACGGCATATTTTCCGCCATATTTCGTCAAAAAATTTTGAAATACACAAAGTATTCCTGCAATTTTTTGCCTTCATCTGGCGAAAAATCTGCTCGCCAATCTCGGCACGTCGATTTGTTCAGAGGTTCCCTAATATCCAATTGCAAGGAGACACCGAGCGGCGAGGATTTTTTGCATCAGACGAGGAAGAACGCGCAGGGAATACTGTATGTATTTCCAAGCGGTCTGACAAAATATGATGCAAAAAAGGCCGTCGCGAATGTCTCGTTTTAATTGGATATTAGTATCGAGCGAGGAAGGCGGCGCCGGGAATACTGTATGTATTTCCAAGCCGTATGACGAAGCTTGACGCGAAAAAGGCCGTCGCGAATGTCTTATTTTGATTGAATATTAGTATAAAATCCCGAGTCCCCGCTTTTGGGAGTCCGCGCGCCGTCCACCGTCACCGTGGGCAGGTGCTCGCTCAATCTGCCCAGGAGCTCCGGGGTGAAGCTTCCGGCCCGCTCTGCCACAAGGGCCGCGCCGAGGGTCAGGTCCCCGTCGCGGCCGATGACCGTCACCGTGTCGCCCGAGGCGGCGTCGGGGATGTCCGTCACGTCCGCCGTCAGCTCATCCATGCAGATCCTTCCCACGATGGGGGCGCGGCGGCCCCGGATGAGGACCGCGCCCACGCCCGACAGGGCCCGGGGCACGCCGTCGCAGTACCCCACGGACACCGCCGCCACGCGGCTGTCCCGGGTTGGCCGGAAGGCGCGCCCGTAGCCCACCCCCTCCCCGGCCCGCACGGAGAGGATGGAGACAACCCGGGACCGCAGGGACAGAACGGGCCGCAGGTCCGGCTTTACACGGGTGGGCCTGTCCGCGTAGGAAAGCACACCGTAGAGTGCCACGCCGATCCGCGCCCAGCGGCACCGCAGCTCCGGGTAGTTGAGCAGGCCGTAGGTGCTCTGGATGTGGGTCCCCGGCACCCGGAACCCGTCCCGCCGGAGCCGGTCCGTGAGAGCGCGGAACCTGTCGATCTGGAGCCGGGTATACGCCTCGTCCACGGCCTCCAGGCTGTCGGAGGAGCCCAGATGGGTGTAGAGCCCGGTCACCTCCAGCCCGTCCATGCTCATGATCCGCTCCGCCGTCTCCGGTCCGTCCCAGGGGACGCCGAAGCGGTGCATCCCCGTGTCGATCTCCAGATGTACCTTCACCGGCGCCCCGGCGGCCTGAAGCTCCAGGGCGTGGTCGAGGCTCACCGCAGTAGCCGTCAGGTCCAGCTCCCGCAGCTCCCCCGCCCGGGACGCCGGGGTGTACCCGAAGATCAGGATGTCCCCCCGGACGCCGACCCGCCGCAGGGCCGCCCCCTCCTCCGCCGTCGCCACGGCGAAGGCCCGGACGCCTATGGCGTCCAGATGGCGCCCCACGGTCTCCAACCCGTGGCCGTAGGCGTTGGCCTTCAGCACCGCCATGAGCCCGCACCCCGGCGCCATAAGGCGGCGAAGCTCCGACACGTTGTGGGTCAGCGCGTCCAAATTAAGCTCGATCCACGCCCGCTCCCTGGCGCGTTCCAAACCGCTCTCACCCATCCAGCGCACCCCCGATCAGCCGCGTCAGAAGCTCCGTGAAGGGGATCCCCGCCGCCCGCATCATGGCGGGATACCGGCTGTGGGCGGTGAGGCCGGGGACCGTGTTGACCTCGTTGAACACCACCCGCCCGTCGGGGGTCAGGAACATATCCACACGGGCAAAGCCGGAGCACCCCAGGACCCGGTAAATTCGGACAGCCGTCTCCTGTATCCTCCGCTCCGTCTCCGGCGTTATCCGGGCGGGCAGGTGGATCCGCGAGCCGCGCCCGCCGTACTTCTCCTGAAAGCCAAAGAACCCGGATGTGACCTCCACCTGGTCCACCCGGCCCAGGGTCAGCTCCGATGTGCCGAGGACGGCGCACCCCACCTCGAAGCCGGGTACCTCCCGCTCCACGGTGACGGCGGTATCGTATCTCAGCGCCGCCTCCACGGCCCCCTCCAGCCCCTCCGGCCCCGTGACGCGGGTGACGCCGAAGGAGGACCCGGCCCGCAGAGGCTTGACGTACACCGGGAACCCCAGCGATTCCGCCTCCCGCCGGACGCCCGGCAGGTCCCGGCGGGTGAAGGTCACCGCCTCCGGCGCCTCCACCCCGGCGGAGGCCGCCAGCCTGTGAGCCCGGTCCTTGTCCATGCACACCGCCGAGGCCAGCACCCCGCACCCCACCACCGGGATGCCCGCCAGCTCCAGAAGCCCCTGGACCGTGCCGTCCTCCCCGTTCCTGCCGTGGAGCACCGGGAAGGCCGCGTCCACGGGCGCCGGTTCCGCCGCGCCGTCCCGCAGCGCCAGAAATCCGCGCCCGCCGCCCAGGGACACCGTCACCGGCGTCAGAAGCGACCGGTCCCGGAGCCAACCGTCCCCCTCCAGCGCCTCCGGGGGTCCGGCGTAGAGGTACCACGCCCCCTCCCGGGTGATGCCCACCGGGGCCGCCTCAAAAAGCTCCCGGTCCAGCGCCTCCAGCACCGCCCGGGCGGACGCAAGGGACACCCCGTGTTCCGGGGAAGCCCCGCCGAAGATCACCGCGATCCTTTTTCTTTTCATATTCCGTTCTCCTTTTCTTCCGTGACCTCCGTCCCCGCCGGAAGCGGGTACGCGATCTCGCACTCGTTTGTGTAAAGCTTCCTCGTTGTCCTCTCCCCGGTGCGCGGATCCGTCTCGGCGCGGGACACCTCCGCGATCTCGAAGATCCTGCCCTCCCGCCGCCGGTAGGACAGCGCGGAGTTCGTCACCTCATAGACCCTCTCCGGCGGGCGGCCGCAGAGGATCCGGCCCCGGACGCGCTCCTCATCAAAGGAAATTTTGATCTGAAAAACGTCCTCCGTACCGTTCCGCGCCTTCAGGTCCGTCCACCCCTCCGACACGGTGGCGTCCACGCCCCGTGGCATCTCATCGGTGTTGGGCGGCAGGCCCTCCACCGGGTGGCCCCGGCGCTCCGTCACCGTCAGGGGCGTGTGGAGGAAGAGCCAGTGGAGCAGATTGCTCAATTGACACAGCCCGCCCCCGTAGGACGGCACGACGGCCCCGTCCACTAAGAGAAGCCCGTCCAAATACGGCTCGTCCCGGTCGGCATACCGGACAAGCTGCCAGAAGGAGAAGGTCTCCCCCGGCCGGATCAGGACCCCGTCCACCGTCCGGGCCGCCAGATGCAGATTGTGGACCTTGTGGAGCTGGTATTTCATGTCAAATCCGCTCCGCCGGTTCAAAAGCACGTCCGACGCCTCATAATAAATGTAAGGAAGCTCCTCCTCCGACCTCGCCCGCGCGTACCTGTTCCCGTCCAGCCGCATTTTCAGATAGAAGAACCGCCGCCTCTCCCATCGCCTCAGCGGCAGGAGAAACGGAATGAGCTGTGTGAGCCTCTTTCGCGCCATATTTCGCACCTCCCCGGTCTTTCGTTCCCTATCCTACACCGCCCCGGTGACAGGCCGGTGACTTTCCCGTGACAGTTCCGTCATAATAAGTCGAAAAATCTCCGCCCCCGGCGGTACGCCCATTGTACCAAAGCCGGAGGCGGAGTTCCTTCCCGTTTTCTTCTCATTTTCTTGCGAATTTCTGATTTTTCCCCGTCACATTTCCGCGTAAAACTCTACTTTACAGATAAAAGGGGGCGGTGCGCGTGGAGGACGCGGCGATCATTGAGCTCTACTGGGCCCGGGACCAGCGGGCCATCGGGGAGACGGAGGCCCGGTACGGGGCGTATCTCAGGCGGACGGCGGTGAATCTGCTGGAGCTTCCCGAGGACGCGGAGGAATGCGTATCGGACACGTACCTGGCGGCCTGGAACGCCATGCCGCCGGAGAGGCCGGGCATTCTGCGGGCCTTCCTTGGGCGCATCACCCGGAATCTGGCATTGGACCGGCTGAAGGCCGCCCAGACGAAAAAGCGGGGCGGCGGCGCGGCGCGGGTCCTGTTCGACGAGCTGGCGGAGGTCCTCCCCGGCGGGGACACGCCGGAGGGGGCGCTGGATGAAAAAGAGCTTTTGCGGGACATTGAAGCCTTCCTCCGCGCGGAGCCGGAACGGAGCCGGAAAATGTTCCTGCGCCGGTACTGGTACGCCGACAGCGTGAAGGCCGTCGCCTCCCGATACGGGATGCGGGAGAACTCCGTATCGGCCCAGCTTGCGCGGACCAGGGGGAGGCTTCGGAAATATCTGACAGAAAGGGGATATGCGCTGTGACGGGAGAGGCTTTGTTTGAACTTCTGGCCGATTTGGACCCGGAGCTGGTGGACGGCGCCGAGGCCGCGCCGAAAAAGCGCCGCCGGTTCGTCCTGCCCGCCGCCGTCTTCTCAGCGGCGGCCTGCGCGGCGGTGCTGATTTTGACGGCGCTGTTCCGGCCCGTGGGCGGCAGTACCGGCGCCGACCCCAACGGCGGCGGGGACGTAAACGGCAGCGGGTGGATCGACGCGGTGGTGACGGAGACGGAGGACCGCCTCGCCGTGACCCCCGAGGAGGGGGACCCGCTCCGCGGGGTGTACACCGAGATCGTCCTCACCATGACGGACTACGCCCCGGTCCCGGACAATATGCCCGCCGACCTGCAGATCGGCGACCGTGTGCGGGTGATGTGCAATAAGGACAGGCTCATCGACCTGGGGGACGGCACGGCCCAGGCCCCCATCGTCTTCGCCGTCTACCGCCGGAGCGAGCTTGACTTCTCCGGCCGGCTTCGGGAGATGGTTGAGCAGCTGGAGGCCCAGCGCCAACGGACGGCAGACACTCTGAACGACCTCTACGCCGACAGCCTGCCCCGTCCCGTGACGGCGGAGGACGTGGATCCAGCCGAGGGCTTCGTCGTCTTCGTGGACACCAACATCTTCGCCCTGGACACGGACGACATGGACGCCGTGCGGACCGCCCTGGAGCGGGGGCGCTTCATCTGCCTCCTCCCGGTGCGGGTGGGGGACGTGACCCTCTCCGCCAACTTCGCGGTGGGCCTACCCCTCCGGCCCGACGCGCCCTTCACCGAGGAGGAGCGGCGGGAGGTGCTGGAAAACGAGAGGAAATGGATCGCCTCCGCCTACGCCCTCTACGAGACGGACGGTCCGGACTACTACAACGCCCTCCGCGCCCGTCTGGGCGAGATCCCGGAGGGGACCCTTCTGGTGGGCGGCCTCCCCTTCTTCCGGGGCATCGCCGCCGTCGTGCCGGACGGGGAGGGCCGCGCCTCGAAAATCGTCCGTCTCTCCGCCGAACTTGAGGGCGAGGACCTGCTGCGAAACGCCAGGATCTCCGACGGAGTCTACGGCTACAGCCAGACGCGGGATATCTGGCAAAGCGAGCAAAACTGATATTTAATTAAAACAATACATTCGCGGCGGTCTTTACAAATATCTTCCAAGGCTACGGCGGAAACCGGCAGAGACGCTCCCCCATCAACAAAGGCACACCCCCGGACGGAGGTGTGCCTTTGTATTGCGTCTGAAATGTCTTATTTTGATTGAATATTAGTATTACTTAAATCTGTGCTGATCTACATCAAATGATTGACTCCTCAATCCCCGTAGGCGTCGTAGACGTCGATGACGTGCTTTTGCGGGTCGAACACCTCAAGATGGGAGTCCTCGTACTCCATCCAGAGGTTTCCGTCCTCCTCGGCGACCGTCCAACCGCCGTCTTTGCTCCTTCTGTACAGACAACCCGCTGTGACCCGGACAGAAGCGCCCCAGGCGTCGGGCCCGGACTCTCTCACAAATACCCTGTGATACTTTTTGGGCATCACACCGCTCACATCGTCCACTGTCATTTCTCTGCCTCCCTTAATTTTGATGCCCGCCATTCTATCCGGCGGAATTATTTAGGAACCTCTGAATAAATCGAAGCGCCGAGATTGACGAGCAGATATTTCGCCAGATCAACGCTAAAGCAATCCGACGAAATATGGCGGAAAATATGCCGTCAAGATCGGTGCGGCGATTTGTTCAGAGGTTCCTTTACATTATAGCACAACATGAAGGTGTGCGCAATCGCTTCGTCAGCTCCTCAGGCGCTCTCCTGTGCCTGAAGGACGGTCTCCTCCAGCAGCTCGTATGTCACGGAGCCCACCTTGTTGTAGACGATGACGCCGTTCCTGTCCAGCACCACCGTCTGGGGCAGCATGGTGGAGCCGCCGAAGGAGGTGATGACGCCGCCCTCGTCCAGGGCGAAGGGGAGGGTATAGTCGAAGTTGGAAAGATATTCCTCCACGTCGTCGGTGACCAGCTCCGAGTGGACGGCCACGATCTCCACGTCCGGGTAGTTCTCGTGGAGCGTCTGGAAGTGGGGCAGCTCCTTGACGCAGGGGGTACACCAGGTGGCCCAGAAGTTGATGACCGTCACCTTCCCCTTGCAGTCGGCGAGAGTCAGCTCGCCCCCGCCGTAGAGGGGTACCGTGAAATCAGGGGCCAGGTTCCCCACCTCGCTGCCCACCGGCAGGTCGGGCGCGGGAGGTTCGGCGGCGGCGGCGTCTCCGGGTTCCGTGAGTTCCCCGGTGTCGCCGGGTTCCGCGGCGTCGGAGGCCCCGGTATCTCCTGTGTCGGACGGAGCTTCGTCGGCGGGATTCGCTTCCTCCCCGGTCTGCTCCGGGGCGGGCGACGCGTCGGACTTGCGGGGCAGGTTGTACCAGAGAAGCGCCCCCGCCAGCACCGCCAGGGCCACCGCCCAGCCCACAGCGCGGAACCGGCGGAGCTTATCCTTTTTCGGCGCTTCCTCTTTTGGATGCTCCATAAGGGGGATGGCTCCGGCCCTGACGGAAATGGCCGCCGTGGGGCAGACGTTGACGCACTCGCCGCAGTTTATGCACTCGTGGTCGCCCACGCGCCGCACGTCCATCTTACAGCACCCCACACACAGTCCACAGTGGGTACACTTCGTCTCCTCCACCTTGACGCCCACCAGGTTGATCCTGTTGAACAGCCCGTAAATGGCCCCCAGGGGACACAGGAACCGGCAGAACACCCGGTAGATGAACACGCTCCCGCCGAACACCAGGGCCAGAATGATGAATTTCCGCGTGAACAGGATGTTCAGCATGGACAGCTTCGGCTCGTTCACGGGATTTGCCAGCAGTCCTACCGCCCCCTCGAAGGTCCCGGCGGGGCAGATGTACTTGCAGAATCCCGGCATGGGCAGGTGTTGGGACACGTAATAAAGAGGTATCCCGATGACGAATACCGCCAGGATGACGTATTTCAGATAGCTTGCGACCCCGGTCCACCGGCTTTTCTTCACCTTGGGCGTGGGTATTTTGTAGAGAAGCTCCTGTGCAAGCCCCACGGGGCACAGAAAGCCGCAGACCGTCCGCCCCAGGGTCAGGCCGAAGAGCATCAGAATGCCCAGCACATAGTAGGGCGCCCGGTTCCCGGAGGAGGCCAGGGCGTTCTGGAGCGCCCCCAGGGGACAGGCCCCCACCGCGCCGGGGCAGGAGTAGCAGTTGAGGCCCGGCACGCACAGCGCCTTTGTGTTCCCGGTGTAGATCTCGCCCTTTATGTACCCCTTGAGGTTGGCGTTGTAGAGAAGCGCCGCGTAGAGCTGTATGAGCCTCCGCCGCGTGGGCAGGTGGGCACGCGGGCCCGTTTTTTTCTTATCCAAGTCCGATACACTCCGTACAAATATTGATCGCCTTCACCAGCACATCCCAGAGCCCGCCGTTGGCGGCCCCCAGGCCGATGAAGAGTATGCCCGCGGCCAGAAGCGCTATCCGCGCGGCCAGCACGGCACGGCTGTCCGTCCTGCGCTCCGCCGGTTTCTCGACGCGCTTTTTCTCCCGCTCCCCGGTCTTCACCCGTAGGACGGTTCCCACGGCGGCGGACACCGCCCAGAGGACGAACACCGGAAGCACCGTGAGGATCCGCGCCCCGATGTCCTCCCGCCGGTACATCTGTACCCCCGGCTCCGCGCCCAGATAGATGTCCGCCGCCTCGAAGATCAGCATTGCGGTCAGAAGGACCGTCAGCACGGCGGTGACCAGCTTCACGACCCTGTACGCCTTCGCCATCGGCTCAGCCCCTTTCTTTGTAAATATATAAATGAATTATACAACGGTTTCTCATTCATTTCAATCCGCCTTTTCGCGTTTTTCTTTGAAATATTGCATAAAATCCCGCACATCCCCGTTGTGAGGTTCGTTGCGTTGAATATTGACACAAATGTTAAAAAAGATTACAATGTATAGTATCCATTTTTTGATATTGGAGGAAGTTGAAAATGAAAAAAATCTTAGCGCTCCTGCTGGCGCTGACGCTGTGCCTGGGCCTTGCCGCCTGCGGCGGAGACAGCGGCGCCGACAAGACCGAGCCCGACACCGGCGATGCCGCAGGAACCACCGAGCCTGCCGACACCGGCGATACCGGAGACACCGAGCCCGCCGAACCTGCCGACACCGGAGACGCCGGTACCGCCGAGCCCTTCACCCCCGCCGCCGAGATCGGCACGGACTTGGGGCTTGGCATCGCGGACTTCACCTTCGAGACCTACGACGGGCAGACCTACAGCCTCTACGAGACGCTGAAGACCAAGAAGATGGTCCTCATCAACTGCTGGGCCACCTGGTGCGGGCCCTGCCAGGCGGAGTTCCCCTACATGACCGCCGCCTATGAGAACTACAAGGACGACATCGAGATCTTCGCCCTGTCCGGCGAGCCCGACGACACCAACGAGATCCTGGCCGACTACGTGACTGAGGTGGGCATGACCTTCCCCGTGGGCCGGGACGAGCCTGGCATCGGCGACGACTTCGCCACCGGCTACATCCCCACCACCCTCATCGTGGACCGCTTCGGCGTCGTCTGCTACTGGGAGTACGGCTCCATGACCTCCCAGGAGGATTTCGAGCGCCTCTTCGACTACTTCGTGGGCGACGACTACACCGAGTCCGTGATCCTGGAGGACGGCCTGCCCCCCATGCTCCCCAACGTGGCCCCCGCTGACCCCGCCGACATTGCCGCCGCCATCGGCTCCGAGGGCGTCACCTTCGCAAACCCCGCCGACGAGTACAACTGGCCCGTTGCCGTGGACGGCGACACCGTTGTCACCTCCAACGCCGCCCGGGGCAGCTCCGTCAGCTCCGTGGAAGCGTCCTTCACCGCCGCCGAGGGGGACGTTTTCAGCGTGGAGTACAGGTGCTCTACCGAGGCCGGATATGACTTCATGGTGCTCTACCTGGACGGCGAGCCCGTGAAGCTGGCCGCCGGTGAGAAGGACTGGACCGCCTACGCCACCGCCGTCACCGCCGGTGAACACACCGTGACGCTGGCCTATGAGAAGGACGAGGCCAGCGACGACGGCGAGGACCTGGCCGCCTTCCGGGCCGTGAAGCTCCTCTCCGGTGACGAGGCAGCCGCCGCTCTGGCCGCCATGCCCGTCTATCCCACCAGCGACAAAAACACCATCACCCTGACCAACCCCAACGCCGTGGAGGTCAACGTCCAGTCCTCCGGCCTCATCGAGGACAACTTCGGCGACGCCCGGTGCTTCATCGTCCCCGATGACACCGTCACCTTCGCCCTGACCCTGGCGGAGGGCTCCGACGCGGAGCTGAACACCGTCTCCAGCAACACCGGCGACGAGGCCGTCCTCAGCGACTGCGTGGACGGCGAGGCATACACCTTCACCACCTCCACCTACAGCGGCCGGAGCTACACCACCGTGGAGTATATGGATCCCCTCACCGGCGACGACACCGTGATCCTGGTCTTCGCCAGCCCCGAGCAGCTGAACCTGTTCCTGGCGGGGAATCTGATGGACGAGGACGGCACTGTGGGCGGCTCCTGGCGCTACACCGACAGCCTCAACGGCCCCTCCACCGCCGCTCTGCCCGAGGGCTCCGGCGCTCTGGAGGAGGGAACCTTCCTCTACTATCTGGTGTTCAGCGACCAGAACGGCGATCCGGTCCCCGGCGTCACCGCCAATGTCTGCGACGACGACTCCTGCATCCCCATGGAGTCCGATGAGAACGGCATCGTGACTTTCGCCTTCCCGGGTGCCGCCTACCACATCCAGGTCATCAAGGTCCCCGACGGCTATGCCTACGACACCTCCAAGGAGGGCTACCTGGAGGCCGAGGGCGGCGTCACCTCCTTTGAAGTGACCAAGAACTGATGCCGAGCTTCCATTAATCCCGGCGCTTTGCCGGAGTTACCCCAAAAAATCACAACGCCGAGGTCGCCGCTTTTCGCGCCCCTCGGCGTTGTTTTGAAGTTCTACGACCGTGTCTTCCCGATCGGTTTCAGGTTCAATCCGGCAGCGAACACAGGAGCCCGATCCCGGCTTCCCGAAACAGTGTTCCGCCCTCTATGATCTTTATCTTATGCTGATATTCAATTAATACTAATATCCAGATAAAAGAAGAAACCGAGCGGCGAGGATTTTTCGCGTCAGGCGAGGAAAGCGGCGCGGGAATACTGTATGTATTTCCAAGGCGCGTCGCGTGACGAAGCCTGACGCGAAAAAAGGCCGACGCGAATGTCTTATTATGATTGGATATCAGTATTATGCTTCTTTGCTCTTCTGACCGATGCCGCTTCCGTATACGCCAACCGAATAAACGCCACGATCCGAAACAGGCCGCTCCCGGAAGCTGTTTCGGATCGTTTTTATTACTGCATCATGGCCCTTTGAGACGTTCTCCGGGGTGCACCGTCCACCTCGCGGCGGTGCATTTCGCGCCGCGCGTTGTCGGGGTTCCTCAATACACAAAATTCCGTTTGGGGTCTGTAAAATCCCTCACCCGCGCTTCGTACGCCTCCACGGCCTCCCGCTCGAAGATGAGCTTGGGGTCACGGACACCGCATAGGCGCAGGACATATTTCGCAAACGGCGGATTCAGCACCAGCAGGGGGCCGATTAAGTAGGTGGCCATCAGATTCCCGACACGCACGCCCTCACCCGGAAGATCCGGGTTCAGGCCCGCGCCCCGGGTGGTCTCGAAGAGAGGGGCGGGCAGCTCGCCACCCACGGGGTAGGAGTGGCCAAACTGGCTCTTAAAAGCCACGACGGTCATATCCTCCAGCTTCCCCAGATACATGGCGTTGTACCGCCCCAGCCAGTGGCGCTCGGCGCGGAGGGGGAACCAGCCCAGCATGGGGATGTCCGTGCCGTCGTCGTCGGTGATGTGGTGTCCCAAAATTTCCAGGGCATTGCCGGTGAACAGCGTGACACCGCCCCCGTCGGCGCGTTTTTTCAGCGCCTCCAGATACGGCGCCAGGGCGTCCCGGGCCAGCTCCTGTCCGCGCTCGGTGGTGGAGCCCATGTACACCAGGTCCACCGGCTCCGACGCAAACCGGGGCGTCTCCTTAAGGCCCGTGCGCACCACCTCCGCGTCGGCGCTGCGGGCCAGATACTCCACGTTCATGAGATCCCCGTAGAGGTTGCACACCTCGGGGTAGAGCAGTTCGATTTTCATCTTTTCGCCTCCTTGGCAAGCTTCAGCACCTTCTCCCGGACCCGGAAGGCCAGGTCCAGGGAGTCGTCCGCGCCGTAGAGCAGGAACACCGAGGAGCCGGGGCGCAGATACAGCTTGTCCGCCGCCTCGAACTCGTCACGCACGTAGTCCATCTGCTCATCCTTCACACCCGCCAGCTTCAGGCGCAGGAAGTAGTCCTTGCCCCGCGGCCCGGTGACGATCACATGGATGCTGGGGTCGGCCAGGAACTCAAAGTCCGCGTCGTAGAGCCAGCAGACGTTCTCGGACCAGTGGCGCTCGTCGGAGAGGCAGTTCATCAGAAGCAGGATCTCCTTCTCCCCCGGCTGGGAGGCGATGTAGTCAAAAGCGCGGGAGCAGGCCAGGGCGTTGAGGCCCTTCGCCATCTGGTTGATGACGTGGACGCCGTTGACCTCCTCGTCGGTGTGCCGCGTGCCCACCAGCTTCACCTGGGAGATATACTTTTGAATTTCGGCGTGGTCCATGCCGTACTCGCGAAGCATCGCCACGGCGGTGACCAGGTTGTAGATATTGAAGATGCTGTCGGAGATGAGGCCGTACCGCCCCTCCCCGCCCCTGTCGCGGACTGTGACGGTCATGGTCTCCAGACTGGCATCCGCCCCGGCGTAGTCGTAGGCCGGGGACTCAAACCCGCAGTCGGCGCAGCGGACGCGGCCGATGTGGTGGTATCTGAGGTACTCGTACTCCAGCCGCCCCGCGCATTTGGGGCAGATGCGCATATCGTTGAGGCGATTGACGCACTCGGTGACATCGGTGCTCATGCGCTCGATGCCGAAATACACCCGCTCATTCTCCGGGGCCACGGCGGAGGAGATAAGATCGTCGGCGTTGAGCACCAGCTTTGTCCCACGGGGGATGTAGCGGGTCAGGAAGTCGGCGATGAACTGGGGATGGGCGTTGCGCATGATGGAGTCCCGGAAGAGATTGGTAATCGCCATGATCTCCGGCGTCAGGTGGGGGAAGATGAGGCGGGAGGACCGCTCGTCGATCTCAAGCACCGCCGTGTCACAGGAGCAGCGGTTGAAGATGTTGACGCCGGTCAAGAGCGCTGTGGCGACGCCGGGGTACATATTGGACCCCGCCCGGTTGCTCAGGACCCGGTGTCCGGCGGCGGTGAGGGTATCGCACAGGAGGTTTGTAACGGTGGTCTTGCCATTGGTGCCGGTGACAGCCAGCACCCGCGCGGGCTTGTCCAGGTACCGGAGGAACTCCGGGCAGATCTTCATGGCGATCTCGCCGGGGAAGTTGGTGCCGTTGTGGCGGGTGATCTTGAGGAGCGGCACGGTGAGCTTTGCGCACCACAGAGCCGCCAGGAAGCGGATGGCCCGGAGGCCCCGGGGTTTTTCACGGTTTTTCTTGTCCATTGTACGGCCTTTCTCCGCCCTGGGGCGGATAAGATGATAGGGATATTATACCTCTTTTTCCGAAAAAAGCAACAAGAATCTCCCCCGGATCGCTCCGGGGGAGAGTTCTCTCATTCAAGCGCCGTCAGGCGCGGGAGTCACAGGTCGAACTTTTCCAGGAATCTGGCAAGGATGGTGGCGGCCTGAGAGTTGTCGGCGGTGCCGCGCGGATCAAGAAGGCCGTCGCCGTTGCCCTGGATGAGGCCGTTCTCCACGGCCCAGGCCATAGCCATACGGGCCCAGGGGTCGATGGATTCGGCGTCGGGGAAGTCCAGCTCGCCCTTGATCTCGGGTTCGCCCATGTAGCGCCAGAGCATGGTGACAAAGTCCTCGCGGGCCAGGGGCTTCTCGGGGTTGGTGCCGTCGGAAATGCCCTTTTCCTTGGCCCAATCCATGCCCTTCTGGAACCAGGTGGCGCCGCCCTCGGTGTCAACGCCCTCCAGGCGGGCGAGGACGGTCATCAGCTGGCCGCGTCCGAAGGTCTGGCTGGGGTTGAAGTTTCCGTTCTCGTCGCCCTTGATGAGCTTGCGCTCGGTGACGGTCTGGAGATAGGGGGCGAACCAGTCCTTTTCGGGGGACACGTCGGGGAAGGGGTTGACCCAGGGCTCGGCCTTGTAGTTGGGGTCCTTCTCGCCGCAGACGGTGCAGACGCCCTCCTCGAACTTATGTCCGGTGGCCTTGACGGTGCGGGAGGAGGAGGCGCCGCAATGGGAGCAGTAGCTGGTCTCACGCCCGTTCTCCGTGCAGGTGGCCTCCTGGGTCACCCGGTAAGAGCCGAAGGAGTGCCCGAGGGCGGGGATAGTCTCTTCAACGCCGGTGTGGCCGCAAACAGCGCAGGTACCGACATTTTTGCCGTCTGCCGTGCAGGTGGGGGCAAATGATTCCTTAACGTCAGGAATGATGGAGTGCGGAAGAAGCTCGGTTCTGGGCTGGGTGACTTCCTTTTCGCAGCGCACACAAATGCCGGTCTCGGTTCCCAACTTGACGCAGGAGGCATCCTCGTTGGGCTTGAACTCCTTGACATCGTGACCAAGAGCGGGAATCGTCACTTCCTCAGAAGTATTGGTATACTTTACGCCGTTGACCGTAACGGTGGCGGTAAAGGTTTCTTTGCCTTCAGTTTCACAGTTCGCTGCCGCAATGATATTCTTCGTGACATCGGCTATAATCGTTTCCTCGTGCTCGCAGCGCGTACAGGGAATCAACGCGGTTGCGTTGTTCTCACCGTCAGTGGACCAAACCCACGAGATCTTGTTTATATCGTAGTTGTGCCCGAGCGCGGGAATGACCTCCTGTGCAACAAGAATATCGTGGCACTCCTTGCAGCGAGAACCTTCTTCCAATCCGGTCGTCGTGCACGTCGGTTCCACTTTCGCAATTTCTTCCGGCGTATGATCCTTCGTGGGGCTCATTTCTGTGCATCTCCGGCACCGAACAGGCTCGTCATGGGTATACGGGGGGAAATCGTGTCCGAGCGCGGGGACTTCACTCTGCGGAGTGATAATCATTCCGCAGACAGCACACTGCTCTCCTCTGGTTTTACCGTTTCCGAGGCAGGTCGCAGGCTCAGCGGGAATCTCTATAATTTGATGTGCGTCTTTGCATACGAGCTCGTTGCATTTGTTGCATATACCCGTATTTTTGTCAACCTCGTGCTTAAGCATGGTACCAGAAACTTCCGTCCGCTCAGTCTGATCGCACCATTTGCACTTCTTGGTTACGAATTTATTGCTCGTACAGGTCGCGTTCTCGGTTTTCACAACGGTCTGAAAATTATGCGGTTTAGCCTCAGACTCATCATAAGAGATATGTTCGGCATTGCAGCCCTCGCGTTCACATACAGCCTTGTACTCCTTGCCCTTGCAGTTTATCACTCCGGTTTCTGTATATTCCCGGAACACATGACCCAGAGCCTGAATATCGTTCTGTTCCTGACTGGTAATGTATTCGCTACAAACCGAGCACTTAAGTACAGCTGTTTTACCGGCATCTGTGCAAGTAGCCTTAACCGCTTCCATGCCTTTTTCTACAACAGCGGTATGTCCGGTAGCGGGAATGGACACGGCTTCCTGAATCACGGCGCCGCAGTCTCCACACACGATTTTATCCGTGGTGCCCGCTTCTGTGCATTTGGCTTCTTTGCCTAGGGTTATTATCCTACTATCAGAGGGATGCTGGCACACCTTGGCAACAACGACCTCGCCGAACTCGGCCTCCGCTGCTTTTACCTCAGTGGGAACAAAGGTGACGTTCAGAACGTCATTTTGCTTAATGCCGGAAATCTCAAATGTATTCCCTTCCACTTTGATGGGCTCGTCGCTGCCGCCAAGGACAACAGACTCCACCGAGTAACCCTCGTGAGGGTTGATTGTGAATGTCTTTGTATCATCAGCACTGGCAAATGTGACATTTCCGTCGGTACCGACGGCGTCATGGTTGTCAACGGAGACAGTTCCGTTGCCGTCAGAGACAACAACAAGAGTGCTTCCGGTCTCCGCTGCCACTTTGGGAGTATTGGTGTCTTTCTTTACGGCGACGATCTCAAAGGGTGAGAATGCGTCACACATAATGACCATGCCGTAAGGAGTGGGGATGACGGTGATCGTATTCACGCCGACGATATGCTCACCCCAAGAATGTGCCTTGCGAATGTCAGCCCGTTCCTTATCAGTCTTGGCAGCCTCAAGCTCTTTTTTTAGGACATCGCACTTATACGTGTCTTCCTCCTCATTGATTTCAGAGCAGCGTGTAAAGTGATACGCCTTGATTTCAACGTCCGCATTTTCCCCTACCAAATCCTCGTAGGTGACGCCGGCGGGATATCCGACCTGGACACGGAGAGACTGGCCCAGGTCCGGCTTGAGCTTGACCATGGGGCAAACGCGGTTGAAGTTGATCTCGAAAACAGAGGAAGCCACGACCTCCTGTCCGCCAACTTTCCCGTCT
This sequence comes from uncultured Oscillospiraceae bacterium, assembly GCA_947624585.1. GTDB lineage: Bacteria > Bacillota > Clostridia > Oscillospirales > Oscillospiraceae > RUG626. The sequence continues at coordinate 28,219 of CANQKZ010000002.1, forward strand.
TCATCTGTGATCTTGCTGTTGATTTTCTCATATTCCTCACGGTTTCCGGCGCCCTTGCTCTTGTTCTCAACAACCAGCATCAGGCGGCCGTTCATTTCATCCCTGTGGATCTCCTTGTTGAATTCTTCAAGGGCCTTTTTGGCCGCTTCGGAATCGTTCTCCGGCTCAGCCAATGTTCTGAGGTCAAGGTTTTCGGGGGCGTCAAGAAGCGTGGGCTGGCCCCAGAGGTTCCAGTCGATGCCCTGAGAGCGGTAGCAGGCGGGGCACAGACCGGGGACAACGGCGATAACGGAGAAGTTGTTGGGGAATTTGCTGGAACGGGAGCCAACAAGACCCTCCACAATGAAGGTGTACTGGGTCACATCGTCGATCCACTGATCGGAGGCGCGGAAGTTGAACTCAACGCCGACGACGGGGCAGCCTGCCGTCACATCGCAATTCCCGTAACTCTTATGATACTCCGTGTTGGGGCATGTTTCTACGCGGGCAACGCCCTTGTCATCCTTGTCAGTGGCATAGATCCACTTGAAACCAGCTTCGTCCCCCGCTCTCATGTCCACGATCCCATCGTGGTTCTTGTCAAAAGGAAGTTCACCGACGACCTGGTGAGGAACTACAGCGCGACCATTGTGCAGGTCCTCCTGCTCGGTAATGTAGCGTACCTGTACGGTCTGGCTCAATGCCTGCACAGAGTTATCTTCAAATGCGTCAACAGTCGCAATACCGTTTGCCGCGTTGATATCGGTGGGCAGTTTATGATAGAGCAGATCGTCGTAGGTGACCTTAAAGCGGTAGGTATAACCCGCCGTTGCGTTTCCGTTGGGGGCGGGATACTGTGTCAATACGTAGGGAGGAGCTTCATACTTGGAGTTTACGTTGTAGAGCATTCCGGACTGGGCGATGATCTCGCTCTCGTCGCCGTGGAAATATCCCGCTTCTCCGTTGGTCTTGGAAAATACATTTTCCTCAGAGTTAGCGGGCAATCCCCACGTCTTTCTTCCGTCAGGTTCGCGGGTCGTAACGGCAATCTCCACATATTCGCAAGAAGCAGAGGAAATTCTCAAAGAGCCGCCGTAGTCCCCGAAGAAGGGGTTTCCTCCCGCAGCATAGAACACGGCATCCGCGTAGTACCATTCGTCCATGACATCGGCAGTTCCGTCCGGGTGATAGTCATACATCTTGGTCATGAAGTAGAGACCCTTCTCCCGAGCCTGGGCCGCGTTCATGCCCTTATAGGTCACGGCAAACACACCGGCGGGAATATCATCCTCCATGGCTCCGCCGGCGGAATACTGGATCTTAAGGCCGTCGTCATTTCCAAAAACGGTAGCGCCGGAGTAAGAATTGAGCTCGATCTCAGGATAGTGGAATTCAAAGTTGCCGGTGGAAACATACCCGGAGGGATTCCAATACTGGCCCACGGTGGACTGACCGACCAGAAGGTAGGTGTTAGTCTCGTTTCCATCCTCACCGTGATTGTAGTCAAGATTTCGGCTTCCGTCATAATTTGCAACCAGAGGATCGTCCCACGTGGCGTCCACAACATACCAATGTTCCTGGCCGTCCTCATCAGGAATATTGACGGCGTTCCACATATGGTCCTCGGGGGTGCCCTTGGACTGGACGCCGTGGATCAGGACGCACTCGATCCCCAGCTTCGTCAGGCACACCTGAAGGGTGCGGGCATATGCCTCGCAGACGCCCTCATAGCTCACAATGCCGTACAGAGTGCGGATATACTTTGCGAATTTTCCGTTATCGCGGCACTCGGTCTCATAGCGGTAATGGATCCCCTTGGTGATGCTGTCATGAACGTGGGTAACCAGGTAAGCGATTTTGTCCTGCTTGCTGTAACCTGCCGCGTTGGAATTTGTGTTCAGAGCATTGAGAGCGTTTTTCACGATGCTGTCAATCTTGTTGTTAACATCCTTATCCATGCTCTCAACCGAATAACCTGAACCAAGTTCGGAAATATCCTCCTTGGTCTGTCCGGCCAGAAGGTATGTAGGACCGCGGCCGGGGCCGATGAGGACGTGGTAGCCGCCGTTAACCTCTTTATTTGAGTCTTGCGTCACCTGGAAGGACAGATAGCCGGAATCTATGTACCACAGCTCGGAGTGGTCCAGATCGAGGGCGTCCTTGGCGGCGCAGAAGTCGTTGAAGAGGTCCTTGTTGCCCTTCTTATACTCCTCGACTTCTTCTTGGTTGATAGTGCCGCTGTCGTAATTGAGGCCAATGAGGTCAATGAACTTTGTGCCGTCGTAATAATTGGCCTTTGTGCTGTCATTTGAAAACTCATCAAGAAGTTTTGTGTAGATGGCCTTGGCGCGGTCGTTCAACTGCTTATAGAAGTAGTTTGACTCGCAGGGGTCTTCGGACCATGTGTCAGCGGCCAGCGCCACCCCCGGTAATAGGCTTATGGCCATGGTCAGGGTCAGAAGTAGACATAATATGCGTTTTTTCATTCTCCCACACCTTTCGGTAAAGTTGTCGTGCCACACCGTTCGCTTACATTTTGTTCCAATCGGATTTGCCTCGCAATACGTCGGCAAAACGGCACAGTACACATATGCGATTATAAGAGAATCGTTCAGGATTGTCAAGGCAGAAACTGTAAATTGCGGGGGTTTTGGAAAATTTAATTACGGGGAGGCGATTTTTCGCCTCCCCCGGTCAAAATGTTCACTATTTCGCTAAATTGCTGCAAATCACGCCTTGTTGAACGCCCAGATGTTGCGGATCTGGGTCTGGATCTGGGCGAAGGTCCAGAGCTTGGCGGTGTTGTCCGGGTTGTTGGGGTCGTGGACAGTGTAGCCGTTGGTCCCGTCGCCGCCGGTGACCACGATGTAGTGTCCGGTGGTGGTGAAGTCGCCCTCGCCCATGATCATCACCACCAGATCCCCCGCCGCCAGGGCCGCGTCCACCCGGCTCTGGTCCAGGGGAAGCTCCGTGGACCGCAGGCCCAGCCCGGCCGCGCCCTGGGAGAACAGGGTCCAGGCGGTGCCGTTGCCACTGTCGGTGTACTTGTTCTCCTCCGCGTACTCTCCCACCCTCTGGGGGTTCAGGGCGGTGTCCTTGGTGAAGTAGATGGCCACCATGGACAGTGCCGTGGGCCCGCAGCCGGACAGGCCGAAGAAGTTCCCGGCGTACCGGGCGTACCCCCACCGCAGATCCCACTGGTAGAGCTCCGGCACCCGGGAGGTGTCCAGGGTGGAGAGGTCGATCTGGTCGGAGGTGACGGGTTTCGGGAAGTCGTACCAGGCCAGCACCCACTCCCGGGCCGCCGGGACCTTGTCGTAGAGGGTGCGCATGGCCTCGGGCAGGAGGCTCAGGTCGTGGCCCTGGGCGTCGGTGTCGGCGCCGGAGCCGTCCTCCGGGGTGTCCGGGGTGTTCTCATCCTGGGCGTCCTGGCCCTGGGTGTCCGTCTGCTGCTGCGTATCGGCGTCGGCGTCCGTGTCCTTGGCCCTGGCGTCCCGGGGCATCATCGCCATCACCAGCGCCACCACGCAGGCGATGAACAGCCCCGCTCCCACGATGAAGGGCTTTGTGGAGGGCTGGGACCCGCGCCGCTGGGGCTGGCGGCGCTCATAGGCCGCCCGCTGCTGTGAGGCCGGGCGGCGTTGGGCTGTCTGCCGTGGCTGGGTGGCAACGGGGCTGCCGAACTCGTCGTACTCCCGGTACTCCTGCCGGTCCCCGTAGGAGTACCCGCGCCCGTCCCCTGTGGTTCTTCCCTCAGATCGTCTTGTATCCATTTTCTGTACCCTCTTTATGTAAATTTATGGTGTTCATTTCAATGGGCCGCCATGTTGAGGCTCAGATACCCGTCCCGGACGGTCATGGGCAGGAGCACCCGCCCGCTGTCGCTGTCCACATGGACGAGGACGGAGTCGCGGCTCTCTACGGAGATCAGCAGGTAGTCCAGGTCCAGCTGCCGGAGGAAGGCCCCGGCGGCGTCGTGGAAGTCCTGGATGTCCCGGGTATCCTCCGTGGCGGGGTCGAGGGCGGCGCCGTCGGCGTCAAAGACCATGACCCCGTTTTCCTCCCCCGCTTCGGCGAGGGGGGCGGAGGACTCCGCCGTCTCCTTGCGCGTCCCGTCCCCGGACGGCGTTTCGCCGCCGTCGCGGGAGAGCTCCACGCCCAGAAGGTCGCCGGTCTCGTCGTCGATGAGGTACCGGCCGCGCATCCCGGAGCCGGACCAGGTGACGGACACGTCCCACAGGACCATGGACTCCCCCTCCCCGCTGACAAGGAGGGACGCGGCGGCGGCGGACTCCGCCAGCTCGCCCATGTAAAGCCCCATGTCCCGCTGGGCGGCGACGGCGCTCTCCACGGCCTCGTCGCCGGTCATGGCGCGGCCCGTCTCCAGGGGGATCGCCTCCGCCGAGCTGTCCCCGGCGAGCCGGAGCTTCCGGGCGGCGTCCAGGGAGCTTAAGAGGCTCAGCTCCACCTGGTCCACCGCCACCGTCTCGGTGCTCCGCGCCAGGGACAGGTCCCGCAGCGCCAGCACGGCCCCCGGCAGGAGGGCGCTGGCGAGGCACATCAGCGCCGCGGCGGACAGGGTGAGGACTGTTTTCCTTTTCATACCCGGCCTCCGTTCAGATAGGCGGTGATGCTGGTGCCGCGCCCCTCCACGCTCCGGATCTCCAGGGAGCCGGAGTGGAGGCGGGCGATCTCGTCGCACAGCGCCAGGCCCAATCCCACGCCCCCCTGGGCGCGGGACCGGGACTTGTCCACCCGGTAGAACGCCTCGGTGATCCTGGAGAGCTCCGCCGCCGGGATGCCCCGGCCGTTGTCGGTGACGGAGATGACGCACCCGGTGTCGGTCATCTCGGAGATGATGAAGACCGCGCCTCCATTATCCATCGCTTTCCGCGAATTGTCAACAAGATTTATCAAAAGGGACTTGGTAAGATCCGGCTCCAGCATACACCGGCCCTCCGCCGCCCGGTAGCGGAGGGTGATCCCCGCCCGGGTGAGGCTGGGGCGCAGGAGGCGCACCACCCCGGTGACGATGGCCGCCGGGGAGGATTCCGCCAGCTCGAAGTCCCGCTTTTTCAGCATCAGGAGATCCAGGAGCTTGATGGAGAGGGATTCCAGGCGCCGGCCCTCGGAGAAGATGTAGTTGGCGGCCTCCTGCTCCTCCTCGGGGGAGAGCATCCTGCGGCGGATGAGGTCGGCGTAGCCGATGATACTGGTCATGGGGGTCTTCAGCTCGTGGGCGAAGGAGCCCATGAACTCCGTCTGGCGGCGGGCGTTCTCCTGAAGCTCGGTGATGTTCTCCTGGAGGCGGTCGGCCATGGCGTTGAACTCATGGGACAGGGCCTCCAGCTCGTCGCCGCTGCGGACGTCGGCGCGGCTGGACAGATCCCCGGCGGCGATCTGCCGGGAGGCCCGGGTCAGGCGCGTCAGGGGCCGGGTGAGGAAGGCGGACATGAGCCACGCGCCCCCCGCGCCCAGGAGGACCGTCAGCACCAGGAGCTTCCGGTAGGTGGCAAGCTGGGCGGCGCGGAGCTCATAGACCTGGGAGATGTCGCTCAAAAGGTACAGGGACACCTTCTGCCCGTTGGCGGTCATGGCCCCGGACACCTGGAGGAGGTGGGCCCCGTCCCGGGAGGGGTATCCCACGGTACACACGCCCGTTTCCGTCTCCACCTGGTCCGGCGTCAGGCCGCTGCGGAAGAGGGTCTCGGAGTCGGTGCGCAGCAGCGCCCCGTCCCAGAGGCCCCGGCCCCGGCGCTCCAGCACCGTCAGGGTCCCGGCGATGTCCCCGATGCCCGACTGGGGGCTGATGGAGTTGGCAAGCTGGAGGGTACTCTGGACGGAGTAGTAGGTCCTCAGCGCCGCGTCCCGCTCGCTGCGCAAAAGGGCGTCGAAGGAGGCGGAGATCAGCAGGGACCCGCAGATGCCGAAGATCAGCGCCAGCAGCGTCACCACCGCCAGCATCAGCTTGACCCGGAGCCTCATGGGTCCACCTCGAGCCGGTAGCCCACCTTGTGGACGGACACCAGCCGGTCCTCCCAGCCCACCTTCTTGCGGAGGCGCTGGATGTGCAGATCCACCGTCCGGCTGCCCACGTTGTAGTCCCCGCCCCAGACCCGCTCGTAGATGGTCTCCCGGTACAGCGCCGCGCCGGGGTTCCGGGCGAAGAGCAGGAGCAGGTTGTACTCCTTGTTGGTCAGCGGTATCTCCTCCCCGTCCCGTGTCACCCGCATGGAGCGGGTGTCGATGCTGAGACCCGCGATCTCGATGACACTGGCGAGCTTGTTGTACCGCCGCAGGACCACCTCCACCCGGGCCAGAAGCTCCACGATCTCGAAGGGCTTTACGATGTAGTCCTCCGCCCCGATCTTCAGCCCGTGGACCCGGTCCGCGATACCGCTCTTGGCGGTGAGGAAGATCACAGGGATGCCCAGGGGGCGGATGTAGTCCATCAGTTCAAACCCGCTGGCCCCGGGGAGCATGATGTCCAGCAATATGAGGTCGAAGCTCTCCTTCTCCAATATGTCCGCCGCCGCCAGGCCGTCGTAGACGCAGGTACAGGCGTACCCGGCCTTGGTGAGGCTCATCTTTATGAGAGTGGCGATGGGCCGCTCGTCGTCAACGATCAGAATCTTTACCATTTTATACCTCTTTGTATCTCTATACGGCGCGTTTTCTTCCGGTCCCCCCGTCGGGGGACTGTTATTCGACTGTATCATACATCTTCCGTGCATCAAATCTGCATCATATCGCGCACATTTCGGCGGGTTGAAATTTCCGGGAAGTTGTATTACAATTATAGCAAAAATCATGTGGAAACGGAAGTGGAAGATCATGAAAAAGCAAAAGCCGGTGGTGGCGCTTCTCTACGACTTTGACAAGACGCTGTGTACCAAGGATATGCAGGAGTACAGCTTCATCCCCAACGTGGGGATGACCGCCCAGGAGTTCTGGACGGAGGCCAACTCCCTGGCGAGGGAGAAGAAGATGGACGGCATTCTGGCGTATATGTACGTGATGCTGGACAAGGCCCGCTCGGCCAAGACGGTGTCGGTGCGGCGGGACAGCTTCGTGGCGCTGGGGCGGGATCTGGAGTTCTACCCCGGTGTGGAGAGCTGGTTTGACCGGATGGCCGCCTACGGCAGGACCCGGGGGGTGGAGGTGCGGCACTTCATCATCTCCTCGGGCCTCCGGGAGATCATCGAGGGGTCCTCCGTCTACAAATATTTCACGGAGGTCTTCGCCTGCGAGTTCCTCTACGACTTCGACGGGATGCCCATCTGGCCCAAGAATGTGGTCAACTACACCACCAAGACCCAGTTCCTGTTCCGCATCAACAAGGGTGTGCTGGACCTCTCCGAGGACGCGCCCCTCAACGAGTACACCCCGGAGGACGAGCGGCCCGTGCCCTTTCGGAACATGATCTACATCGCCGACGGCAAGACGGACGTGCCCTGCATGAAGCTGGTGCGGGTCAACGGCGGGTGCTCCGTGGCCGTCTACCCCAAAAACCGCCGGGACACCGCCGCCCAGCTCCTCCGGGACGGGCGGGCGGACTTCATGCTCCCCGCCGACTACTCCGAGGGCGGCGAGCTGGAGCGGACGGTGCAGGCGGTCATCGAGAAGATGGCGGTCACCGACGCCCTCCGGGCCAAATCCATGGCCCAGCTGGAGAAGGTGAAGCGATGACCCTTTTCCAGATTCTCCTGGCGGCGTACCTTGCCGCCGTGAACGTCCTCACCTTCTCCCTCTACGCACTGGACAAGCGCCGGGCGCAAAAGCATATGTGGCGGGTACGGGAGTCCACGCTGCTGATCCTCTCCGTCCTGGGCGGGTCTCCGGGGGCGCTCCTGGGGATGCAGATCCTGCACCATAAGACGAAGCACAACCGGTTTTATTTCACCGTGTCCGGGAGCTTTTTCGTCCACGTTTTCCTGTTCGCCTATCTTTTCTGGAGATTTTCGTAAAATTTTATCAAAATCCTCTTGACTGTAAAGCGGGTTTATACGCTACGATAGACGCGAAAGGGGGTCTGGATATGACCATCAACGAGGTGGAGACGCGCACCGGTCTCGAGCGGGCCACGGTGCGGTACTATGAGAAGGAGGGCCTTCTGTCCCCCGCCCGGGGGGAGAACGGCTATCGGAACTACTCGGAGTCTGATTTGGAGAAGCTCCGGAAGATCCGCCTTCTGCGGGCGCTGGATTTCTCCCTGGAGGACATCCGCGCCATGGACGCGGACGGGTCGGACTTCGCGGACCGGCTTCGGGCCAGGAGCCGGAGCCTGGACGCCCGGGCGGAGGACATCGCGGACGCCAGACGGGTCATCGAAGCCATGCTCTCCGACGGGGCGGAATACGGGTCTTTGCAAAGCGGGCTGTATCTCCGGGCCCTCTCCTCCCCCGCCCCGGCCCTGCCGGAGGACGCGCCGCCGGAAATCGAACCGGAGCCGGAGACCGTGGGCGTGTGGGTGTCCCCCTGGCGGCGGTTCTTCGCCCGGGGACTGGACCGGATGCTGTGCGGGATGGCTTTCCTATGCTTCTGGACCGGGGTGCTGCGGATCCGGGAGATCGACGGCGTTGTCTTCGATCTTTTAAGCTGGCTGGCGGTGCTGGCGCTGACCGTCGCTCTGGAGCCGGTGCTGCTTACCCTCTTCGGCACAACGCCGGGGAAGCTGGCGCTGGGCATCCGGGTGTGGGGTTCGGACGGGCGGAAGCTCCGCTATAAGGCCGCCCTGCGCCGGACCGTCGACGTGCTGGCCGCCGGGGAGGGGCTGAACATCCCCGTGGTGAGCCTGTACACCAACTGGCGGAGCTTCAAGTCCGCCGAGGACGGGGAGACTCTGAGCTGGGAGTACGACAGCGCGGAGACGGCGGCGGACTGGGTCTGCTTCCGGCACGTGGCCGCCTGGCTGGCCGTGGCCGTCCTGGCCGTGGGCCTCACCGTGGGCGCGGCGGCGCGGGGGATCCTGCCCAGGCACCGGGGGGATCTGACAGTCCGGGAGCTTTGTGAAAACGTCAACGACGCTTTCCGCCGGACGCCCGCCTCCGGGTTCCGGCTGAACACCGACGGGACCTGGTCCGGGGAGCACGGCGGCGTCTCCGTGGTCACCGTCGGGGGGTCTACCCCCTACACCCTCGGCCCCGTTCTGACCGTGGGACCGGGGGATATCCCCGGGGACGGGCCGGTGGAGTTCATTCTGGACGGCAATACGGTCACCGGCCTCACCTACCGGGTCTCCCGGCGGTATACGCCCGACTCCGGCCCCGGTCCCGGCAGCTCCCTCCTGGCCGCCGGTGTGCTCATCGAAAGCCTCGTGGGCGCGGACCCCGAGGCCGTGCCGGATGTCCCAAGCTTCGAGCGGCTTGAGCGGAGCGCCGCGCCGGAATATATGGAGCCCTTTGACCTGACCTTCGGCCCCTGGCGGGTGGCGTTTGACATGGACCTCTCCGGGGAGGGGACGGAGGGATCTTACAGCATTGAGTTGAGGATCAGCAAATTCTGACCGGGCGGTTTATTTGACCGCATTCCGGGGCTGTGGCTTTTTCACAGCCCCGTTAACCCGTTAATTTGTTTTTTGCATCGATCCCACACTTCCCCTTGACAATATATAGCCAATTAGCTATAATGCTATATATCAAACATCAAAAGGAGGTATACACTATGTCCGAGGATTTCTTCCAGGCACTGGCAAGTCCCTACCGGAGAGAGATCATCAAGCTTTTGAGGTGGAACAACCTCAGCGCCGGGGAGATCGCGGGGCGCTTTGACATCTCCCAGCCCTCTGTCTCCCGGCATCTGGAGGTACTGCGGCGGGCGGAGATCGTCACGGCGGAGAAGCGGGGCAACCAGGTGATCTACGCGCTGAACCTGTCGGTGGTGGACGAGATGTACATCCAGCTCACGGACCTCCTGGGCCGTGCCCGGGGCGGCGCGGACGCGGGGGAAGGCAGCCCCGCGGGGACAACTGGCGAGGGGGCGGGGATGTGAACATCAGGCTCGCGCAGACGCTGATCGAGATCCTGTGCCTCGCGGCGCTGGGCATCGCCCTTCTCAGCGGAGAAAACGCGGCGGCGGCCGGGGCGGTGGCGGTGTGCCTCCTGGCGGCGGTGGCGGTCTACTACAAGAACATCCCCGCCCTCACCCACATCTCCCCGGACAGCCCCAAGGTCAGGACGCTCCGGACCGTGGCGGTCTTCTGCGTCTGCTATGTCCTCTTCATGGCGGGAGTCCTGGCGGCGGCGGAGTTTGGCCTCTTTGACAGCGTGACGGCGGGGATGTCCGAGGCACGGCTGAACACGGCGAGCAAGCTCTTCATGGGACTGGCGCTGGCGGTGTTCATGGCCTTCATGGGCAACCTGTCGCCCAAGCTTCCCTATAACCGTTACGCCGGTCTGCGCCTGCCCTGGACCGTCCGGGACGAGGAGACCTGGGTGGTGGCCCACCGGATCCTGGGGTATGTCTCCCTGCCCCTGTCCATCCTGGTCCTGGCCGGGGTGCCCACGGAGCTGTCCCTGGATCGGTACATGGAATTCTGGTGGACCGGCGCTCTTTTGCTGTACGTCCTCATTCCGGGCGGTCTGTCCGGGATCTTCTACTGTAGGAAATTTTCCGGGAGGCTTTGAGTCCTTGGGAACCTCTGAATAAATCGAAGCGCCGGGTAACATGCGAAGATTTTTCGCCAGATAAAGGCAAATAATTGCGGGACTACTGTGTGTATCTCAAAATTTTATGACGAAATAAGGTGGAAAATATGCCGTCCCGATCGGCGCGGCGATTTGTTCGGAGGTTCCCTTGACCTTTTTCGCCTCCGGCGGTATAATGGTACCACTATATTGACAAGGAGGCACCCCGATGCGCATCGACACCGTGAAATTCCCCGATATGCCCTATGAACGCCCGGATATGGAGGCCGTGAAGGCGGCCGTCGCCGATCTCACCGGCAGACTTGAGCGCGCCGCCGATTACGCGGAGGCCCGGGCCGTGTTCCTGGAGAAGGAGAAGTACATCTGCCACATCTCCACCATGTCCAGCCTCAGCTCCATCCGCTACTCCATCGACACCAGGGACCAATTCTACCAGGCCGAGGACGACTTCTGGAACGCGGCCTGGCCGGAGGCGGAGGAGTATCTGCAAAAGTGGACCGACGCCATGCTGAAAAGCCCCTTCCGCCCGGACTTCGAGGCGGAGTTCGGCACGCTGATGTTCGTCAACGCCGAGATCGACCGCCGGACCTTCGACCCCGCCATCATCCCCCAGCTCCAGAGGGAGAACGAGCTGGTGCAGGAGTACTCCAAGCTCATCGCCTCGGCCCAGATCCCCTTCGAGGGGAAGGTCTACACCCTGGCCCAGATGGGTCCCCTGAAGACCTGCCCCGACGACGTCCGGCGTCTCGCCGCCTGGAGGGCCAACGGCCAGTGGTTCAAGGACAACCAGCCGGAGCTGGACCGGATCTATGACGACATGGTGGCGCTGCGCACCTCCATGGGCCGCGCCCTGGGGCACCCGGACTACACCGCCCTGGGCTACGACCGCATGGGCCGCAACTGCTACGGCAAGGCGGACGTGGAGCGGTTCCGCGCCGCCGTCCAAAAGTACCTGGTGCCCGTGGCGGAGAAGATCTACCGGCGGCAGGCCGAGAGGCTGGGCGTGCCCTACCCCCTGAGCTACGCCGACGAGGCCCTGGCCTTCCGCTCCGGCAACCCCCGCCCCACCGGCACGCCGGAGGAGATTTTGGAGGCGGGCAGGAAATTCTACAGCCAGCTCTCCCCGGAGACGGCGGAGTTCTTCAACATGATGCTGGACCGGAAGCTCCTGGACGTGCTGTCCACCGAGGGCAAGCAGGGCGGCGGGTACTGCACCAGCATCGACGACTACGGCGTCCCCTTCATCTTCGCCAACTTCAACGGCACCCAGGGGGACGTGGAGGTGGTCACCCACGAGGCGGGCCACGCCTTCGCCATGTACATGAACCGGGACCGCATCCCCATGAGCACCATATGGCCCGGCATGGAGGCGTGCGAGGTCCACTCCATGTCCATGGAGTTCATGTCCTGGCCCTGGGCGAAGGACTTCTTCGGGGAGGATACCCGGAAGTTCCTCTACTCCCACCTGGCCGGGGCCGTCACCTTCATCCCCTATGGAACCATGGTGGACCACTTCCAGCACGAGATCTACGCCCGCCCGGACATGACCCCCCGGGAGCGCCACGACACCTGGAAGCGCCTCATCGGCATCTATCAGCCCTGGCTCAGGCTCGATGGGGATATCCCCTTCTTCGCCGACGGCGAGGGCTGGCAGCGGCAGGGCCACATCTACCAGAACCCCTTCTACTACATAGATTACTGCCTGGCCCAGACCGTGTCCCTGGAATTCTGGGCGCTTTTGCAGGAGGACCGGAAGCTGGCCTGGGACCGCTACATGGCCTACACCCGCCAGGGCGGCAGCCGCACCTTCACCGAGCTTCTCCAAAACGCGGGCCTCGACAGCCCCTTCGACGAAAACACCCTGAGAGCCGTCTGCGAAAAAGCGGCGGAGTGGCTGGAGAAGTATGATTTGACGGGGATAGAGTAAAAAGTGTAAAATAAATACGCCCGGGCAATAAGGCCCGGGCGCGGTATGTATGGGGGTTACATATTTTCAAAAAATCTCACCAATGTCACTATGGCCTGCTCCTTGGTGTACTTGCCGAGGGGATCGAACCCGTGGTCCGTGCCGCTCATGATCCCCTTGGAGATCACGAAATCCACGCCCTGAACGGCCCAGTCCGCTACGCCGGTGTGGTCGGCGGGAGCGGACGTTGTGTCACAGCCCAGCACATCCGCCGTGCGGTAGAGCATGATGGCGGCCTCCTGGCGGGTGATCTCGCCCAGGGGGTTGAACTTGTTGTCACCCACGCCGTTGATGATACCCAGCCGCGCGATGTCGTTGGCCTCCATGTACAGCGCGTCGTCAAAGGGCGGTTTGATCTGCCCTCCGTTGACCGCTTCCAGCTCGTCCGCCAACTGCAAAACAGTTTTGCCGGTTTTTTGCTCGATCATAAACTCCAGCAAGGCGCAAAATTCCAGCCGGGTGATGTTGCTCTGATAGTTCGTCCTCACCCATTCCGGCAGGATACCGCAGCTTATGGCCCTGTTGACCTCCTCCCGCGCCCACGGACTGGGAGTCACGGAATCTTTATTTTGCAAAAGATCCAGGGCGGACACGGTGCCGGTATAGAAGTCGGTGTTCTCAATGCTTCTTTTTATGGACTGAATGGATTTGCGGGCGTGAGAATAATCGGAATCGGGGTCGCCAAACATCCACTTGACAAGCGAGGGAAAATCGCCCTTTATAGGGAGCGGTATTACCAAGTTAATAATATCCAGCAGCCCGTGCCAGTTCAGATTCCCCCGTTCGGTGTGATCAACAAGACTTACAGCCAGGTCGCAGCCCACGATCAGGTCGCGTTGGAGCGTGTCGGCCAGGGCTATGTACCTCTGGGCGTTTTCCACGGAATTGTCTGCTAAAAAGGCTTTTTCGGCCTGATTTATGGCGCTTAAAAGCGTCTTCTCCACGTTAGACATTCCGACGATGTAGATGGTGTCCGTCGCGATGTCGTCTGTCTGGAAAATCATGTCCATGGCGGCGGTGGTATAGTCCACAGTCTTCTTCCAGACCTTGCTGGCCGGATGAAGTTCGCACATGGCGTCGAACATCTTGCCCATGATCCATGTTGCCAGGCTTGACGCCGCCGCCTCCGCGCCCTCGCTAAGGCAGTACGTCACGCCCTGTTTTTTTACACTTTCGATGCTGGCGCAGACGTTCTCAGCCGCCGTGCGCAGAGCCGGGATCTTCGCGGTCTGGCCGATCAGCCGTACCGCCTCCTCGCGGGCGTCGCTGACGGTGGTGAGCGCGTAGTAAGTGGTAAATTCGGAGAGGAACTTGTCGATGGATTTTCCTGTGGTCAGGAAATAGTCGAGGATCCCTATGTCCGTCAGGCTGTCGGTGCCGCAATACGCGACACACACATCCTTTATTGCTTTTTTGTCCTTATCCTCGATTTTTGTTCCCGCCTCAAAGCCCGCCTTAACAAGCTCTTTCAGAAGATCCCCGCTGACCGCCCCACCGGTCAGGTCGTCCACAAGGTCAAACGGCTTTGTCAGCGACATGTAGTTGAGCTCCTTGTTGTCCAGGAGCTTGAACAGCAGATACTCGTAAAACTCCACCGCCGACACGTCGCCCACATCCGCCGGGGACGCGCTGCCCTTTTTCAACGTGTCAAAATACATATCGAGAAAATTCTCAACGGTGTACCACGTCGAAGGCGCGATGGTGTCAAGTTGGTCCGCCATGATCTGGACCACGGACTTGGCCGTGCGGTGGTACGCAAAGGAGTAGTCGGCGGAAAGGAGCTTGGCGCGGAGAATTGTTTCATCAGCAATTGTCGATGACAATGAATCATTTCCCGCTGATTCATTGTCCCACTCACAAACATATCCTGCATTTTTTAATGCACTATTTCCAGATGAATCTCCAGTATTTTGTAAGTCATTCCACCCTCTACTGCCACGTTCTAAAGCTAAATAATTTTCCCCTACCTTATCCAAATCACTTTTATTATCAGGTTGTCCAGAAAGCCAATACGAATAATTAAACTTCTCCCCTGTAATCCACTCCCAACAACCTTCCTTAAATGAATCAGTGCCCCCAGTCCAATAAAAGAACTTCTTAAAAGATTGCAATAACCCGGCGACAAAGTCATTCTCTTCCCGAGAAGTGATTGTAACTAAATGACCACCCATTTTCTCGCAAGCTACTTTTGCATCTGTCCAATTAAGAGAAACATCAAACACCTTATATGTATGACCGCAAAACACAGCAGTATTATCTAATAAACAATGAATAGGAGCATCAACTATTCCATTGTTATATTCACCTATAGATATTTGTTTCCACGCATTTTCGCTTCCCAAATAATATATATCCTTTAATTTGTCGCATGAAATAAACGCACCGTCCCCAACGCTCGTCACCGCAACCACTTCGATGGTATCAGGTATGTTCGCGGAGGTAACACTTTCATCACAGTCCGTAATCATTCCGGCGTCCCTGTCGAACCAGATATTCCCATCATCAACAGAGTAAGCCACATCACCACTGTCCTTGTCCGCCAGCGCGGACACCGGCAGCAGGCTCACTGCCATACACAGCACCAAGATCAGCGAAACAACTTTTTTCTTCACTTTTTTGCCTCCTTCGAATTACTTTAATATGTGTAATAACTTGAAATCCGATAAGTATTTCAAATACACTGTTATTATAAATTACGATATGGAAAAGAGCAAGGGGAAAATAAACAAAGCAACGACTTTTTATTAACTTTGAAAAACGCTGTTTCACCCTTTTTTACAACGACCAAACCCGCGCCTTTCGGCGCGGGTTCGTTCTTATGGAAGCGCATCCCAAAAAGCGCGGGAACAGCGCGGGGTCATTTCGCCCGCTCCCCCTTCTTTTGCAGGTACAGCCTGTCCGCGATCATGGCGATGAACTCGGAGTTGGTGGGCTTGCCCTTGATGCCGGAGACGGTGTAGCCGAAGAAGCGCTGGAGCGTCTCCACGTTGCCCCGGTCCCAGGCCACCTCGATGGCGTGACGGATGGCACGCTCCACGCGGGAGGGGGTGGTTCCGAATTTTTCCGCCACCTCCGGGTAGAGCACCTTGGTCACCGCGTTGATGATGTCCATGTTCTCCACCGTCCTGATGATGGCCTCCCGCAGGTACTGGTAGCCCTTGATGTGGGCCGGGATGCCGATCTCGTGGATGATCTCCGTCACCACCGTTTCCAGCTCCGGGTCCCGGTCGGTCAGCTCCCGCCGGACACCGGGGGCGGACTTCTCCGCCACCAGACGGCGGACGCGGCTGCGCAGATACTCCGGCTCGCAGGGCTTCTGCAAAAAGTACGCCGCCCCCGCCGACGCAGCGTCCGATACGGCCCGGTCGCTGATGAAGCTGGTCAGCACCACCGACACCGGCCTCCTCTCCTCCGGCAGCTCCCGGGTCCGCTCGATGAGCTCCAGCCCGTCCAGCCCCGTCAGCACCAGATCCGTCAGAAGCACCCTCGGGCGCTTCGACGCGATCAGCTCCATGGCCTCCAGGCCGCTGGCCGTGGAGCCCACCACCTCCATATCGCCGTCCACACAGAGCGCCTCCGAGAGAAGGGCCCGGAAATCTCCGCTCATATCCGCCAGCAATACTGTGATCTTTTCATCCATTGGTAAATCCTCCACCTTCTTATTGTTTTCTATCTTGATAGGAATAATTTACCATATCAGGACAAACTTTGCAAGAGAAAAATTGGAATTTTCTGAAAAAATTTTGAGAAAATCCGAACTTTTTAGTGCATTTTCCTCAGAAAATGACACAAAATCTTGTGTTGACATAAAAATCGCCCGGAAACGACAAATTTCGCCTCCGGGCGGTGATCCCGTCACACGCTTCTGAGCATATTTTCCAGAAACACCCCGTAGCCCTTTTCGGGGCTGCCGATGAGCACGTGGGTAACGGCGCCGATGAGCTTGCCGTCCTGGATGATGGGGCTGCCGGACATCCCCTGGACGATCCCGCCGGTGAGGGCCAGGAGGTCGGGGTCCGTGACCCGGAGCATCATGTCCCGCCCCGTGTCCGCGCCCCGGTAGACACGGGTGATCTCTACGGCGTACTCCCTTCGCTCACCGGAGGCGTCGGAGATGATGGCGGCGGGCCCCGGCTTCACGTCCCCGGAGGGGGCGGCGGGGATGGGGGCGGTCACGTCCAGGTCGCAGGACAGCGTCCCGAAGATGCCGCACTGGCAGTTTTTCCCGATGGTCCCCAGCACGGAGGAGAAGTCGAAGCTGCCCCCCAGCTGACCCGGCGACCCGGCGCGGCTTTTGACGACGCCGGTGATCTGGGCGTCCAGGATGCTGCCCTCCCGGACGGGCACGGTGATACCGGTGGCGCTGTCGGAGATGGGGTGCCCCAGGGCGCCGAAAACGCCGGTGTCCGGGTCGTAATAGGTGACGGTGCCGATGCCGGAGAGGCTGTCCCGGACCCAGACGCCCAGATACGCGCCCTCCCCGTCCCGATAGGGGGTGAGGGCGGTCTGCCGCGTCTCACCGTCCCGGTCGAAGACCACGGTCACGTCCCCGGCGGCGCTGTCCAATACCTGCGCCAGGTCTTCGGCGGAGACGATCTCCACCCCGTCGACCCTGGTGATCACGTCCCCCGGCAGGAGCCCCGCGTCCCGTGCCGGGGCCAGGGCGGTGCCGTCCGCGTCAAACTCCGAAAGCTCCGACACCAGCACCCCCTGTGTCTTCACGGTGATGCCCACGGCCTCGCCCACGGGCACCAGCTCGTCGGGGAGCGGCGCGGCCAGGGCCGGAAAGGAGAGGAGAAGGCCGGCCAGGACGGACGCGAGCGCCCCGGCGGCCCGTTTGTGAAAGTCGTTTTTTTCCATATCAACCCTGCTCCACAAGTTCCATATAGATTTGTCGGGCCTCGCGGCCCGTCTATTAATATGTCCGGGAATCGGCCCGAGGGAGATAGAAATACTTTTCGTTTTTGGGCTGGTCCAAATTCTCACGTCCCGGAAACAGGCGCGTTTCTCCGGTCCGCCGGGTAATTCCGTCCGGGATCCGCAAAATCCTCTTTGCCGTACTTTTCCGCCAGGCGAAAGCATACAATTTTGGGAGAAATTACAAGGAGGCTTTCATGGCTGATTTCAAAATACTAAGCCGGGGCTCCTCCGGCCCCTTTGTACAGCTTTTGCAGCTGGCCCTGAGCCGCTCCGGGTACTACACCGGCCCTCTGGACGGGGTCTTCGGCCCACGCACCGAGGGGTCGCTGCGGGCGTATCAGAGCGCCTTCGGCCTTGCGCCGGACGGAGTGGCGGGGCCGCTCACCTGGGCGTCCCTGGAAAGCTGGCTCACGGGCTATTTCACCCGCGTTGTCCGTCCGGGGGATACCCTCTACTCCCTGGCGCGGACCTACGGCGCCACCGTCCGGGCCGTGGAGACGGCCAACCCCGATGCGGACCCCCTGCGCCTGCGGCCTGGGACGCGGCTCACCATCCCCAGAAATTTCGACGTTGTCTCCGCCGCTGTGCCCTTCATCCCCGCCTATCTGGACCTGTGCGTCCGGGGGCTCGCCGCCCGATACCCCTTTCTGCGTTCGTCCTCCGCCGGGCAGAGCGTCATGGGCCGGACGCTCCACCTGCTGACGCTGGGGGAGGGACCCAATCAGGTGTTCTACAACGCCTCCCACCACGCCAACGAGTGGATCACAAGCCCGCTGCTGATGACCTTTTTGGAAAAATACGCCAAAAGCTTCAGCATGGGGACCACGGTCTTCGGCCAGAGCGCCCGGAGCCTCTACGAGGAGGCCACGCTCTACGTGATGCCCATGGTCAACCCGGACGGCGTGGCCCTGGTCACAGGGGAGCTGACGGATGGGCCGTATTTCGCCCGGGCAAGACAGATCGGGGCGGATTACCCCTCCATCCCCTTTCCCCTGGGCTGGAAGGCCAACATCAACGGCGTGGACCCCAACCTCCAGTACCCCGCCGGGTGGAACCGGGCCCGTGAGATCAAGTTCGCCCAGGGCTATGTTTCCCCGGCGCCCCGGGATTATGTGGGCGCCGCGCCCCTGGAGATCCCCGAGAGCCGCGCCGTCTACAACCTGACCCGGCGGCAGGACTTCTCCCTGACGATCTCCTACCACACCCAGGGGCGGGTGATCTATTGGAAATATTTAGATTACCTTCCGCCGAATTCCTACGAGATCGCCCGCCGCTTCGCCGCCGTCAGCGGGTATGCCGTGGAGCTGACGCCCACCTCCAGCGGCTACGCCGGGTACAAGGACTGGTTCATCCAGTCCTACAACCGCCCCGGCTACACCGTGGAGGCCGGCTCCGGCGCCGCTCCCCTGCCCCTCAGCCAATTCCCGGAGATCTACGCGGAGAACGAGGGGATTTTGACTTTGGGCCTCACGGCCACGCTGTAGTTTGTCACCGGACCGTATAAAAAACCCGCGGGGATGGCCCCGCGGGTTTTTGCGGATATTTGGGTGCTTTCATATTAATATTCAATTAAAATGAGACACCGAGCGATGAGGATTTTTCGTGTCAGGAGAGGAAGGCGGCACCGGGAATACTGTATGTATTTCCAAGCCGCGTGACGAAGCATGACCCGAAAAAGACCATCGCGAATATCTTGTTTTGATTGAGTATTAGTATCAGAACAGTTCCCCGTCCCACGCCCAGTTCTGCACCGGGTGGAAGGTGATATAGATGTGGTCCCCCGGAATGTCCAGCTCCTCCTTCAAGATTTTGTTAAGCTCCGCAGCCATCTTCCCGCAGTCGGCGCGGGAGGGGGAGCCGAAGGCGGATACGGAGACGTAGGCGCCTTTTTCCAGCTTCTTCCCGGCGAACCACAGGTCCTGCCCGCCGTCGATGCCCACCATCAGGTAGCTCTCCGGCTTGCGGATGAGGGTCACGGCCCTGCCGAAGCGGGCCTTCAGCGTCTCCTTTTTGGCGCCGTCCAGGGGGACGGAAATCTTCGCGTTGATAAAGGGCATGAAAATTCCTCCTTTTTGAATTGTGTTCTTTCAGTATAACACATTTTTCCCCATTTCGCAACATTTCATTGACTTTTCCCGCGATATATGGTAAAATGCTAACACCATTTAACGTATTAAAGGAAGGGTTTCCATATGCCTGTCACAGAATACCTGGAGCGGAACGCCCGTCTCTACCCCGACGAAGTGGCCCTGGTGGAGCTGAACCCCGAGGAGCACGACAGGAGGCGGACCACCTGGAAGGAGTTCGACCTCATCGAGCCCGACGGCTTCCACCCCTACCGGCGGGAGATCACCTGGAGCGTCTTCAACGAGAAGGCCAACCGGTTCGCCAATATGCTGATCAGCCGCGGCGTCCAGAAGGGGGACAAGGTGGCCATTCTCATGTACAACTGTCTGGAGTGGCTGCCCATCTACTTCGGCGTGCTGAAGGCGGGGGCCATCGCGGTCCCCTTCAACTTCCGCTATGACGCGGAGGAGATTTTGTACTGCGCGGAGCTGGCGGAGGTCCACGTCATCGTCTTCGCCTCCGACTTCATCGGCCGCATCGAGGTCAACGCCGAGCGGCTGGGCCGGGGGAGGCTCCTCATCTACGTGGGCGACGGCTGCCCCAGCTTCGCCGAGAGCTACCGGGAGCTGGTGGCGGACTGCTCCAGCAAGACCCCGGACATCCCCCTCACCGAGGACGACTTCGGCGCCATCTACTTCTCCTCCGGCACCACCGGCTTCCCCAAGGCCATCCTGCACAGGCACCTGAGTCTGACTCAGGCGGCGGAAATGGAGCAGAAGCACCACGGGACCAACCGGGACGACACCTTCCTGTGCATCCCGCCCCTCTACCACACCGGCGCCAAGTTCCACTGGATGGGCTCCCTGGTGGCGGGGTCCAAGGCGGTGCTCCTGAAGGGCGCCAAGCCCGGAACCATTCTGAAAGCGGTGTCCGACGAGCGGTGCACCATCGTCTGGCTCCTGGTCCCCTGGGCCCAGGACATCCTGGACGCCCTGGACCGGGGGGATCTGAAGCTGGAGGACTACCACCTCTCCCAGTGGCGGCTCATGCACATCGGCGCCCAGCCGGTGCCGCCGTCCCTCATCAAGCGGTGGAAGCGGTATTTCCCCAACCACGACTACGACACCAACTACGGCCTGTCCGAGTCCACCGGACCGGGCTGTGTCCACCTGGGGATGGAGAACATCCATAAGGTGGGCGCCATCGGCGTCCCCGGCTACCGCTGGGAGGCGAAGATCGTGGATGAGAAGGGCGATGAGGTGAAGCAGGGCGACGTGGGCGAGCTGTGCGTCAAGGGCCCCGGCGTCATGACCTGCTACTACAACAACCCGGAGGCCACGGCGGAGGTCCTGAAGGACGGCTGGCTCTACACCGGCGATATGGCCATGCAGGACGAGGACGGCTTCATCTTCCTGGTGGACCGCAAGAAGGACGTGATCGTCTCCGGCGGCGAGAACATCTACCCGGTGCAGATCGAGGACTTCATCCGCCGGTACGACAAGGTCAAGGACGTGGCCGTCATCGGCATGGCGGACCGGAGGCTGGGCGAGAAGACCGCCGCCATCATCGAGATCAAGGAGGGCATGGACTGCACCCGCGAGGAGATCGACGAGTTCTGCAAGGGCCTGCCCCGGTACAAGAGGCCGAGGGAGGTCATCTTCGCGGAGATCCCCCGGAACGCCACCGGGAAGATCGAGAAGCCGAAGCTTCGTAAAATGTACGGCGCGGAGTGGCTTGTGGCGGAACAGAACAGAGGGTGACCTTGACCCGGTCGGGGTTTTATATGAGCGGTCCGCATATGGCGGACGGGGGTTTACTTTCTTCTCTTTTGTATGGACAAAAGAGAAGAAAGTAACAAAGAAGAGAAAAACCAATATTTGGGGGGTTGGCGGATGTCCGGGGTTGGCGCTTCGTAACTCGGGTCGGCTTCCGCGGTGGCGTGTCGGTACGTCTGGGTGGAACCATATCCGCGCGGTCCGTCTCTGAATTGGTTTCCGCATCCACTTCGCTTGGCCGCTTACGCTGGCGGTGGTCGGGTGTGGGGCCCGTTTTGGGGCGTGGCTGTTGTGTGGGGTTGTACGTCGCTCTGATTAAAAAGGTTTTTCAAAATATCTTTGCCGGTGGCAAATTCATTTTGAAAAAATATTTTCTTGGCGGAGAATTTGGGATGGAAGAGGAGAATCATTTTCCTGTTGAGGATATCGGCGCGGTGCTGGAGATGTACGGCTTTGGCCCCGCGTTCTCTGAGCCAAAAGAATACATCCGCGAGGACGACGGAGAAGGGTGGATACGGGTCGTGTTGTCTGTCCTCTCCGGAGGCGGCGGGCGGGTCGTCATCAAATTATTGCGTGACGAGGACGATATTGACGCGGCGCGGGAGAAGACCGAGAAACAGAGCGCGTTTTCGGAGTTTATGCGCCGAAACGGGATCCTGACGCCGAAACGGTACAGCGCGAATGGGAGATTCTGTAACATCTACACATACAACGGCTTTCCCTGCAACGTCACTGTGGAAGACTGGTGCGGCGAGGAGATCCGGGCGATCGATCCGGGCATCGCGTACAAGATCGGCGTCCTGATGGCGCGGATGCACCTTCTTTCGCTGGAAAACCGTTGTGAGATCGGGTGCGGCACGCTCTTTTCGGCGGCGTATTGGAACGACGTGGACGTGTATGAGGACTTCTGCGAGATTTGCGGTGACCCGCGCCTTGATTCGTCTGTTGCCGCTGAAATAAAGCGGCTCCGGAATGAAAAACTCCGGGCCCTCCGCACCCTTTGGGACAGGCTTCCCAAGGCGGCGGTCCAGGGGGATATTTCCATAAACAACCTGGTCCTTGAAAACGGCGAACTGACCGTGTTTGACTACAACAACGCCGGGGACGAGGTCCTTGTCTCCGACCTTGTGATGGAGGGGCTTTTGACCGCCTATGAGATGGAGCTCCCCGAGGGCTCGGACCCGGCTTCCCAGAATAAACTGTTCCCGGCGCTGCTGAAGGGCTATCTCTCTGTCCGGCGCCTGACCTCCGACGAGGCCGACGCGGCGTGGCTCATCTACACGCTCTACAATTCCCTGTGGTTTTCAAGGGTCGTATCCCGTGAGGATTCTCTGAAAGAGACGGTCCAAAGGGGAGATTTTGCGGCGGCGAATCGGCTGCTTGTTCGGATGCTGGCGGATATAGCGGAAGAGGATGACGGGCGATTCAGGGAATCGTAAAGGGTTTTGATTCTGAGTTCCCGGCAGAACCGCCGGGAGGGAGTCTTCTTTTCTCTCTTTTGTGACCTGGCGGAGAAATGCCACTGCACAAAAGAGAGAAAAGAAGCAAAAGAGAAAAAAGGCCGTTCTTGGCCCGGCGGTAGTCCGGGCCTTGGCGCTTCGTAACGCGGGTCGGCTTCCGCGTACCGTGTCGGTACGTCTGGGTGGAACCATATCCGCGCGGTCCGTCTCTGAATTGGTTTCCGCATCAACTTCGCTTGGCCGCTTACGCTGGTGGTGGTCGGTAGGTGGGTGGCTCTGTTTTGGGCCGCGCTTTGTGGGTGGGGGGGTGTGGGGCCCGTTTTGGGGCGTGTCTGTTGTGTGGGGTTGTACGTCGCTCTGATTAAAAAGGTTTTTCAAAATATCTTTGCCTTTGGCAAATTCATTTTGAAAATATAATTGCGTGGCCTGATGATAAATCGGGATCTGTGAAGGATGTGGTTATATGTATATTGTGGCAACGATCTCTACCTTAATCGCATGGGTTGTCGGTTTGCTTTTAGACGCGAACATTGGTTTTTATCCACAGGGTTTTTTGTGCTTTAGACTCCTATTACCCATATTGGCAATGGGACTTTGTATATTGCGTAGTCTCGCGAAAAACAAGGATAAGCGGGACTAATGAATCCACTTTTTTACGAAAAAGCTTCCAACGGGGCAGCCAGGAATCAGGAGAAATCACAAAATGCAAAAAAGCGACATCCAACGCATCGTGGACAAATACACCGCCAAGCTGCGGATCACGCCCGTTTGGGATGTGAAACTCGAACTGGTCGAAGATCCCGCGTGGAGAAAAACCGGGGACATCAGGATCGACTGCGACGACCGGAAGGCGATCCTGATGTTGAACGCGATGAATCCCAGGCAGGAAAACCTGGAAGAGGTCATCGTTCATGAGCTGATGCACCTGAAAATGTATCCTCTCGATCAGGTGACGGAATCCCTCATCACAAACGCCTTTGAAGAGGGAACACCCGCGCAGAACTTCGCGTACCGGCAGTTTTTCACCGCGCTGGAGCAGACGGTCGAGGAGCTTACGAAGTGCTTTCTGCTTGAATTCGGAGAAAACCGCGACCTTTCCTTTGGCCGATGCGCGGGGAAAAAATCGTTTGACGAATTATATAACGGGCTGAAAGCGTTGTAATAATCAGTTTGAAAAGGCGAGGCGACCGTATGGATATTACGTATCGGAAATTGACAGAACACGAGCTTGACCTTTTCATCAAAACGCGGATCGAGCAGCTTCGGGAAGAAGGCGCGAAAGAGGAGATCGACCTCACACCCGCGCTGAAGGACTATTATCGCCGTCATATGGCCGATGATACGTTTGTTTCATGGATAGCGTTGGACCGGGGAAGGATCGTTGGGACCAGCGGGATGTCCATTGTAGAAAAGCCGCCGTATTTTGGCTGCCCAAGCGGAAAAATAGGGCTTCTGTCCAGTATGTTCACACGCGGAGAATACAGAAGAAGGGGAATTGCGAGAGAACTGCTTTCGAGGGTCATAGACGAGGCGAGAATGCGCGGGTGCGGCACTGTTCAGATCACCGCGTCCGACATGGGTATTTTCCTGTACAGCAGTTTCGGTTTCACCAAAAACGATCATTTCATGCAATACAACCTGTAACCCGCCGCCCCAAACATATTTCAAAATGAATTTGCCCCCGGCAAAGATATTTTGAAATACCTTTTTGATCAGAGCGACGGAAAACCCCAGACAACACAAACCCCAAAACGGGCCCCACAACCCCCGCCCACAAAGCGCGGCCCCCAACAGAGCCACCCACCTGTCAACCACTGCCAACGTAAGCGGCCAAGCGAAGTTGATGCAAAAACCAATTAAGTCTTTGCACCGCGCGGCTATGGTTCCACCCAGACCCACGACACGGGACGCGGAAGCCGACCCGCGTTACGAAGCGCCGGGCCAAAAGTCACCGCCGACCCCAAAAACTGTTTTTCTCTTCTTTGTTACTTTCTTCTCTTTTGTCCACACAAAAGAGAAGAAAGTAAAGCACCGCCGTCCCTTCCGGACGGCAACCCGAAAATGGCCCCAGCGGCCAGAGCGAGGAGGCGTTTTGCAACTTGAAGCAACTAATGTTGGGCAATGCCGCCGTTGCCAGAGGTCTCTACGAGGCGGGAGTAAAGGTCATCTCCTCCTACCCCGGGACCCCCAGCACGGAGATCACCGAGGAGGCGGCGAAATTCCCGGAAATTTACTGTGAGTGGGCCCCCAACGAGAAGGTGGCCCTGGAGGCCGCCCACGGGGCCACCCTCGGCGGCGTCCGCGCGGCCTGCGCCATGAAGCACGTGGGGCTGAACGTGGCGGCGGACCCGCTCTTTACCATCTCCTACCAGGGCGTCAACGCCGGCCTTGTCATTTGCGTGGCCGACGACCCGGGGATGCACTCGTCCCAGAACGAGCAGGATTCCCGGCACTACGCCGAGGCGGCCAAGGCGCCCATGCTGGAGCCCTCGGATTCGGAGGAGGCTCGGGTCTTCACGAAGCGGGCCTTCGAGCTGTCGGAACAGTTCAACACCCCCGTCTTCATCCGTATGTGTACCCGCGTGGCCCACTCCCAGAGCCTGACGGACACGGCGGAGCGCGTCGTCCCGGAGCAGGTGCCCTACGTGAAGGACCCCATGAAGGTCATGATGACCGTGGCCTCCCGGAAAGCCCACGCGCGGGTGGAGGAGCGGACACGGGCCCTCGTCGAATTTGCCGAGACCACGGACCTCAACCGCGTGGAGATGGGCGGCACGGCTGTCGGCATCGTCACATCCTCCACCTCCTACCAGTACGCCCGGGAGGTGTTCGGGGAGGACGCCAGCGTCCTGAAGCTGGGCCTCACCTGGCCCCTCCCCGAGAAGCTTCTGCGGGATTTCGCCGCCAGGGTGGACAGGCTCATCGTCCTGGAGGAGCTGGACCCGGTGATCGAGAAGCACTGCCGCGCCCTGGGGCTCCGGGTGGAGGGAAAGAGCCTCTTCCCCGTATGCGGGGAGTTTTCCCAGAATCTGGTCCGCGAGCGCATGGGCCTGCCGGTCCCGGCCGGGGCGAGGTTCCCGGAGGAGGTGCCCGCCCGTCCGCCGGTGATGTGCGCCGGGTGCCCGCATCGGGGCGTGTTCTATGTCCTCAAAAAGCTCTGCTGCATGGTCTACGGCGACATCGGGTGCTACACCCTGGGGGCCGTGGCGCCGCTGAACGCCATGGACCTGAACGTGTGCATGGGCGCCTCCTGCTCCGGCCTCCACGGCTTTAATCTGGCCATGGGGCGCGAGGGGGAGAAGCACAGCGTGGGCGTCATCGGCGACTCCACCTTCATCCACTCCGGCATGACCGGCATCTGCGACATCGCCTACAACGCCACCAACTCCACCGTCATCATCCTGGACAACTCCATCACCGGCATGACCGGCCACCAGCAGAACCCCACCACCGGGAAGAACCTCCGGGGCGAACCGGCCGCGAAGGTGGACCTGGAGGCGCTGTGCCGCGCTCTGGGCTTCAACCGGGTCCGGGTGGTGGACCCCTACGACCTGGCGGCCACGGAACGGGCCGTCCGGGAGGAGCTGGCGGCGGAGGAACCCGGCATCATCATCTCCCGCAGACCATGTGTGATGATCAAGGGCACGGTCCACAAACCACCCCTGGCGCCCGATACGGAGAAATGCGCGGGGTGCCGGGCCTGCATGACCGTCGGGTGTCCGGCCATATCCATCCACGAAAAGAAGGTCCGCGTGGACCCAACGCTGTGCGTGGGGTGCGGCGTCTGCACACAGCTTTGCCGCTTCAGCGCGTTGGAGGTGACGGGAAATGACTAAAAACGTGATGATCGTGGGCGTCGGCGGCCAGGGGACGCTCCTTGCCAGCAAGCTCCTGGGCCGGGTCCTCACCGGCCGGGGGTACGATGTGAAGGTCAGCGAGGTCCACGGCATGAGCCAGCGGGGCGGCAGCGTCGTCACCTATGTGCGGTTCGGGGAGCGTGTCTACTCGCCGGTCATCGACCGGGGCGAGGCGGACGCGATCATCTCCTTCGAGCTCCTGGAGGCCGCCCGGTGGCTGGAGTACCTGAAGCCCGGCGGGCAGATCGTGGTGAACACCCAGAAGCTGGAGCCCATGCCCGTCATCATCGGGGCCGCTCAGTACCCGGAGGACATCGCCGCCAAGCTCGCCGCCGCCGGTGCGAAGGTGGACGCGGAGGACTTCCTGGCCCTGGCCGAGAAAGCGGGGAGTACCAAAACCGTCAACATCGCCCTCATGGGCCGGTTCTCCAGATACCTCCCCGAGATCCCGGAATCCGTCTGGCACGACGCCATCCGCGCCAGCGTCCCCCCGAAGTTCATCGACATGAACCTCCGTGCCTTCGATTTGGGCAGGTAACCGCAAAAACAAAACCGCTGACACGCCGTAGATCCGGTGGCGTCAGCGGTTTTTATTACAACTCATACTAATGTTCAATTAAAAGAAGACACCGAGCGATGAGGATTTTTCGCGTCAGACGAGGAAGGCGGCGCCGGGAATACTTTGTGTCTTTCCAAGCAGGCTGACGAAGTATGGTGCAAAAAAGGCCGGCGCGAATGGCTTGTTTTAATTGAATATTAGTATTACAACTCATACTCCTCGATGACCCCGTTGTGCTGGGCGAAGGCGTGGAATTCCGCGTCCGTCAGGTCCGCGAAGTAGGACCGGATGACGCGGCACAGCCCGCCGTGGGTGACCAGGAGGATATTTTTGCCGGGAACCCTCTCCGGAAGCTCCCGGAGGAGCGGGTAGACCCTGGCGGCGGCGTCCAGGCTGGACTCGCCGCCGGGCCAGCGGACGGCAAAGTTCACGCGGGGCGGCTCCGCCTCCGGAAGGGTGATGCTCCGGCCCTCCATGGCACCGAAGTCGATCTCTAAAAGCCGCACGTCCGGCGTCACGGGGATGTCCCGGCCCCGGGCCAGGGCCTGGGCGGTCTGACGGGCGCGGGTGAGGGGCGAGGTGAGGATGAGGTCAAACTCCAGCCCACGGACCCGCCGGGCCAGGTCCTCCGCCTCCCGCAGTCCCTCCTCGGAGAGGGGGATATCCGTGCGGCCGCAGTAGACGCGGCGGGTGTTGTACTCGGTCCGGCAGTGGCGGACCACGTATAGCTTCATGCGCCCTTCTCCCCGGTCATGCCGAAATCGACGAGGCGGAAGGCGCCGTCCTCAAAATCAAGCTCCGTCACCGTGGCGTAGTCGTGGTTGAACCGGTGCCACTGATGGGGGTCCGTGCCGGTGACGCGGCACAGGAACGCGCTGGTGACGCCCATGTGGGCGGCGATGAGCACGGTCCCCCGGGACCTGGCCAGCACGTCCCGGACGGCGGCCTCGAACCGCGCGCCCGCGTCGGCCAGATTCTCCCCGCCGGGGGTGGTCAGCGTCTCCCCCAGGACACGCTGGACAAGCTCGCCGGGGTAGAGCCGGTCCAGGTCGTCGGTGGTCATCCCCTCCCAGTCGCCCAGGAAGAACTCCCGCAGGTCCGGCTGGATGTGGAGCTCCAGCTTGTCCCCGGCCGCCAGCCGGGCCGTCTCCGCAGCCCGCTTCATGGGGCTGGACCACAGGGAGTCGATGTGCAGCTTTTTGATAAAGGGCCTCAGCGCCGCCGCCTGCTCCCGCCCCCTCTCGCTGAGGGGCAGGTCCACGCCGGAGCCGATGCACAGCCATACGCCGCCGGGGAAGGCCGGCTCGCCGTGGCGGACGATGTATACCTTTCTCATGTTCCTTCCTCCAATCCCAGAAGCCTTGCCGCGTTGCCGCCCAACACGGCCCGGAGCTCCGCGTCCGTGAGCCCCGACCGCTTCAGGAGGGTCCGGGACTCCAGCTGGTCCGTCCAGGGGCTGTCGGAACCGAAGAGCACCCGGTCGGCCCCGTGGCGGCGGACGAGGCCCGTGAACCGCTCGTTCGTCAGGGCGATGTACCCCTCGAAGTCGGTGACGCCGCCCCGCCGGTTCCGCCAGGGGTAGAGGGTGCAGGCGGTGTCCAGGTACACGTTCCGCCCGTAGATCTCCTCCGCCTCGAACCACTGCCCCATGGCCCCCAGATGCGCCAGGACGATCTTCCCGTAGGGGATTTCCCGGAGCATATGCAGTATCTGTTTGGGGCTGGCGTGCTCAACCCCGGGGAAGGTGGGGTCCAGGCCCGCGTGGATGAGGACGATGAGGTCCAGCTCCGCGCATTTTTCGATGATCCGCAGATTCCGCCGGTCGTCGATGTCCGTCCCCTGAAAGAGGGGGTGGAGCTTGATCCCGCGAAAGCCCCGGGCCTTCAGGTCCTCCAGGACCCGCTCCGGGCGCTCCGTATCCGGGTGGATGCCGCCCAGGGAGAGGACGCCCCGGCCCGTGAAGCCGTTGTTGATGGCCTGGGCCGCCCGGTTTATGCCCTCCGTCTGGTGGGGCTTTGTGACCACGGGCGCGGCCAGGGACACATCCACCCCGGCCCGCTCCATGGAGGCCAGCAGGCCCGACACGGTGCCGTCGGAGTAGTTCATCATGTCCGCGCTCTCCGCAAGTCCCCCCACCGCCCGTGGCGCCAGGGTGTCCGGGAAGGTGTGGGTGTGAAAGTCGATTACCATTGTATCACCTCAATACGCCTATTGTACAGCAGCCGGTCGGGAAATGCAAGCCCATCTCTTCCCGGCATAGAATCCCCGCTTGTCTCATACCCTTTTCCGGGGTGATAAAAATGCTTGAAAGGCTGAAAAAATTCTACGACACACTGAACGCGCGCCAGAGGAGGGGCCTTGTGTCCCTGGGGCTTGTGCTGGCGCTGTCGGCGCTTCTCCTGGGGCTCCGGGCCCCGGCGGCGGTGAGCGCGGCCAACACGCGCGAGCTTCCCATCTACAGCGTGGAGCGGGACCAGAAGATGGTGTCTCTGAGCTTCGACGCCGCCTGGGGCAACGAGGACACCCAGACGCTCATCGACATTTTGGGCAAATACAACGTGAAGGTCACCTTCTTCGTGGTGGGCCAGTGGGTGGACAAATACCCGGAGTCGGTGAAGGCCCTGGCGGACGCGGGCCACGAGGTGATGAACCACTCCAACGACCACGCCCACTTCAACACCCTCTCCGCCGACGAGATCGCCAAAAACCTGGGCGCCTGCTCCGACAAGATCGAGTCGGTCACCGGCGTCCGTCCCACCCTCTTCCGGCCCCCCTACGGCGAGTACGACGATCACGTCATCGCCACCGTCCGCTCCCTGGGCGTGGAGCCCATCCAGTGGGACGTGGACAGTCTGGACTGGAAGGACATCTCCGCCTCGGAGATCTATGACCGGGTCACCTCCCGGGTCCGGCCCGGGTCCATCGTCCTCTTCCACAACGCCGCCCTCCACACGCCGGAGGCCTTGGAGGACATCGTCAAGTACCTCCTGGCCGAGGGGTACCAGATCGTCCCCATCTCCCAGCTCATTCTCACCGGCGATTACACCATCGACCACACCGGGCGGCAATTCGCTGCGAAGGCGCAGTAAAAAAAGAGCCCGCCATGCGGGCGGGGGCGCTTTATCGGGGGCCGTCCGAACGGACGGGGGGATCTTCTTTTCTCTCTTTTGTTCCGTGGGCCCGGCCCACTGCGCAAAAGAGAGAAAAGAAGCAAAAGAGAGAAAAGGCCGGTGTTGGGGGTTGGCGGTGGTCCGGGGTTGGCGCTTCGTAACGCGGGTCGGCTTCCGCGTTCCGTGTCGGTGGGTCTGGGTGGAACCATAGACGCGCGGGACGAAGACTTAATTTGTTTCCGCATCAACTTCGCTTGGCCGCTTACGCGGGCGGTGGTTGATAGGTGGGTAGCTCTGTTTGGGGCCGCGCTTTGTGGGTGGGGGTTGTGGGGCCCGTTTTGGGGTGCGGAGGTCGACTTATACTAAGGAACCTCTGAAAAATCCCCTTGCCGAACCGGGCTGACCGCGATTTTGAAAAAAATCGCGCGTCACAGG
>CANQKZ010000003.1 GCA_947624585.1 uncultured Oscillospiraceae bacterium
CCTTCGGAAATTCATTTTGAAAAGACACGGGAATGGCGGCGGTGGCAGTCGTGTCGGGCCGTGTCAGGAAGTCAGGGATTTTGGCGATTATAATTCAGCTTTAAACCCTCGGGGCGCACGACCCGGGATGACCTCCGCCCCCCCAAAACGTGCCCCACAGCAAACACCCACAAAGCGCGGCCCCAAACAGAGACGGCAACCTACCGTCCACCGCCAGCGTAAGCGGCTAAGCGAAAGTGATGCTGAACCTATTCGACAAAGGACCGCGCGGACATGGTTCCGCCCAGGCCCCGGTCCCCCACCGCGTGAGCCGACCCGAGATATACGGTAGGAGTCAAAAGTCCCCGCCGACCCCCAAAACCTGATTTTCTCTTCTTTGTTACTTTCTTCTCTTTTGTCACGGCAAAAGAGAAGAAAGTAAAGAACACTTTCGACGTTGGCAAACGTCGCAAAACCATTTATTTTCCATGATGCTGGGGGACCACGGCAAAAAACCGCAGCGGAGTCTCGCCGTTATTTTGGAGGCTGTGAGTGTGGCCCTCGGGGCAGTAGGTGACGTCGCCGGGGCGGAGGGGCTCGCGCTGGCCGTCGCAGAGCATGACGCCCTCGCCCTCCAGGATGTAGACGATCTCGCTGGTGCCCTCGTGGGTGTGCATGCCGATGGAGGCGCCGGAGGCCAGGGTGGCGGTCATGATCTTGTTGTGCCCGTCCGTGAACATCCGGGGCTCGAAGAGGCCCCGGCCGCCCTTGAAGCCCTCTATTTGTTGTTGGGGGATGGCGGAAAAATCGATTTTCATGTGGTTTTACTCCCTTTCCAGGCCCAAAACGTCGTAATATTCGTGGGAAAACCGCAATATGGAGGCGTCGAAATCCCGGCACAGGGTCTTGACGGGGGCGAAGGGGTCCGTGGGTTCAAGGGAAAACTCCCTTTGGATGGCATTTAGGGCCTCCTCCTTGCCGGGGACGCGGTTTTTCGCGTCCTCCCGCAGGAGCTCCCGGTACTGGTCCTCGCTCATCCACCAGATCTGGCTGATGACGTTGGCGTCCCGGCAGGAGAGCAGGAAGCTCAGGAACCGCCGCATATTCTCCGCCACGGGCTGGACGTAGGCGCTGATCTCCCCGAAGGCGGGGTCCACCAGGAACACCCGTTCGTCGTTGGGGAGGAGCACGAAATGTACCCCGTCCACCCCCAGGCTTGCGAAAAACTCATAATTTTCCGGCGTGCAGAAATAGGGGGTGAAGGATCCGCCGCCCAGGTCCAGTCCCACGGGCGTCAGGTCTGTCTTCATCGCCCGGAGCCGCGTGAGGTCGTCCCGTGTGCTCACAGTCCCAGCTTCCCCGCCACGAAATCGTCCACGCTGGCCAGCGCGTCGTCCAGCTTCAGCACGTCGCGGCCGCCGCCCATGGCGGAGTCGGGCCTGCCGCCGCCCTTACCGCCGCAAACGGCGGTGACGGAGCGGATGATGTCCCCCGCCTTGACGCCCCGCGCCACCGCGTCCTTGCCGCAGACGGCCTGGAAGGTCAGCTTCTCGCCCTCCACGGAGGCGATGACGCCCACCACGGCGCTGTCCCGGTCCCGGAGCATATCGCCGAATTTCCGAAGCTCCTCCGCCGTGGCGCCGGGGCGGGAGGCGGTGACCACATGGAGGCCGCCCACGTTCTTGGCACTGGCAAGGAAGTGGCCGATCTCGCCGGAGCGGAGCCTGTCCTTCATGGCGTCGATCTCCCGGTGGAGCTTGCGGATCTCGTCCTGGTTGGCCCGGAGCTTGTCCACCAGTTCGAAGGGGGAGGATTTCATCACGTTGGCCGCCTCCAGGAGGGTGCGGTTCATGCGCTCCATCTCCCTGAAGTACGCAAGGCCGGTGATGGCCTCGACGCGGCGGACGCCGGAGGCTACGGAGAACTCGGAGACGATGCGGAAGGGGCCGATCTTGGCGGTGTTGTCCTGGTGGGTGCCGCCGCAGAACTCCACGGAGAAGCCCGCGCCCATGGTGACCACCCGGACCACGTCGCCGTACTTCTCCCCGAAGAGGGCGATGGCGCCGCGCTTTCTGGCCTCCTCGATGGGCAGCTCCTCGGTGACGATGGGCAAGCCTGCCAAAACCTGCCTGTTCACGATGTCCGCCACCCGCAGAAGCTCCTCGCCGGTGAGGGCGGCGAAGTGGGTGAAGTCGAACCGCAGCCGGTCCGGCTCCACCAGGGAACCGGCCTGGTGGACGTGGTCGCCCAGGACGCTCCTGAGGGCGGCGTCCAGAAGATGGGTGGCGGAGTGGGCCCGCATAATGGCCTCCCGGCGCTCCGGGTCGATTTGGGCCCGGACGGTGTCCCCCAGCTTCAGAACGCCCTCGGTGACCTTGCCGTAGTGCATGTACTTGCCGCCCTTGTTTTTCTGGACGTCCGTCACCTCAAAGAGCACGCCGTCCCGGAGGATCTGTCCATGGTCGGCCACCTGGCCGCCCATCTCGGCGTAGAAGGGGGTCCTGTCCAGGACCACGATGCCCTCCACGCCGGGCATCAGCTCCTCGGCCTGCTCGTTTTCCACCACCAGGGCCACCACTTTGGCGTCCGGGACGTGAAGCTCCGTGTAGCCCACGAATTTCGTCTCGGGCACGTCCTTGCCGAACTCCACGCCGGCCCAGCCCAGATCGCCCAGGGCCTCCCTGGCCTTGCGGGCGCGCTGGCGCTGCTCCTCCATCTGGGATTTGAACCCGGCTTCGTCCACGGTCATCCCCTGCTCCTCCACCATCTCCCGTGTAAGGTCGATGGGGAAGCCGTAGGTGTCATAGAGCTTGAAGGCGTCCCCGCCGGAGAAAACCGTCTCGGCGCGGGACTTGTGCTCCTCAAGCATATCGTTGAAGATGCGCAGCCCGCCGTCGATGGTCCTGGCGAAGTTCTCCTCCTCCGTCCGGATGACGCGGGTGATGTAGTCGTGCCGCTCCCGCAGCTCGGGGTAGTGGCCCTCGTTCTCGTGAACCACCGTGTCCACCACCTCGTGGAGGAAGGGGCCGGCGACGCCGAGAAGCCTCCCGTGGCGGGCGGCGCGCCTGAGGAGGCGGCGGAGCACATAGCCCCGGCCCTCGTTGGACGGCAGGACGCCGTCGCAGATCATGAAGACGGAGGAGCGGATGTGGTCGGTGATGACCCGGAGGGACACGTCCTTGTCGTGGCTCTCCCCGTAGTGGGCGCCGGTGAGCTCGGAGACCTTGTTGGTGATGTTCATCACCGTGTCCACGTCGAAGAGGCTCGCCACGTTCTGGCAGACGCAGGCCAGACGCTCCAGGCCCATGCCGGTGTCGATGTTCTTCTGCTTAAGTTCCGTGTAGTGGCCCTCGCCGTCGTTGTCGAACTGGGAGAACACCACGTTCCAGACCTCGATATACCGGTCGCAGTCGCATCCCACATGGCAGTCAGGCTTGCCGCAGCCCCACTCGGGGCCACGGTCATAGTAGATCTCGGAGCAGGGGCCGCAGGGGCCGGAGCCGTGCTCCCAGAAGTTGTCCTCCCGCCCGAATTTGACGATGTGATCCTCGGGCACGCCCACCGTGTCCCGCCAGATGGCGTACGCCTCGTCGTCGGCGGGGGTCTGCTCATCTCCGGCGAAGACGGAGGGGTAGAGCCGGGCGGGGTCCAGGCCCACCCAGTCGGGGCTGGTCAAAAACTCCCAGGCCCAGGGGATGGCCTCCTTTTTGAAGTAGTCGCCGAAGGAGAAGTTGCCCAGCATCTCGAAGTAGGTGCCGTGGCGGGCCGTGTGGCCGATGTTGTCCAGATCCTCTGTGCGGATGCACTTCTGGCAGGTGGTGACCCGGTGGCGGGGCGGCTCCTGCTCGCCGGTGAAGAAGGGCTTCATGGGGGCCATGCCGGAGTTGATGAGCAGGAGGGACTTGTCGTTCTGGGGGATGAGGGAGAAGGAGGGCAGGCGCAGATGGCCCTTGGATTCAAAGAACCGAAGGAACATCTCGCGCAGCTCGTTGAGGCCGTATGCTTTCATGTGTGTGGAACTCTCCTTAAGAATAGTTTATCTTTGTGCAAATTTAGCTGGCGAACTGGTCGGAGCTTACGAATCTGTTGAACTCGTTATAGGTCTCGAAGAACCGGTGGGTGCCGGAGACGGACAGGGCGTAGAAATAGAAGTCGGTGTCCGCCGGGTCCAGAGCGGCGCGGATGGAGGCGATGCCGGGGTTGGCGATGGGACCCTCGGGCAGGCCGGGGTACTTGTAGGTGTTGTAGGGACTGTCGATGTCTGTGGAGAACTCCTCCCCGGTGTCGGCGGTCACATAGTAGATGGTGGCGTCGATCTGGAGAAGGCCGCCGGTGTCCTGCCGGTCCGGGTGCTCCAGACGGTTGTAGATGACGGAGGCGATGTTGTCCCGCTCGGAATCGACGGCGGCCTCCTTCTCGATCATGGAGGCCACGGTCAGGACCTGGTCCCTGGTGTACCCCAGCTCGGCGGCGGCGGCGTCAAACTCGTCGGTCCACTTGTTCTCAAAGTTGTTCAGGAACTTTTTGACCACGTTCACCGGGTCGTCGTTCTCGTAGAAGCGGTAGGTGTCCGGGAACAGGTAGCCCTCCAGCCGCTTGGGCTCACCAAGGGTGGAGCTGTCCAGGAAGTCGTAGTCGAAATCGTAATTCTCCAGGGTGTCCAGAAGGTCCTCCTTCTTGCAGACGCCGTTCTCCTCCATGAGATTGACGATCTGGGTGAGGGTGTAGCCCTCGGGGACCACCACCTTGACCTCCTTGCGCTGGGCGGCCCTGGGGGCCATGCCGTGGATCATGGCGCGGTAGTCGTAGTTCAGGTTCAGGGTGTAGGTGCCGGCCTTGACCTTTGTGTCGGCGTGGGAGATGCCGGCGAAGAGCTTGAACAGCCACTTGTGCTCGATGAGCCCGGCGTTCAGAAGCTCGTCGGCCACCTTGTCCAGGTCCGCCTTCTCCACGGTGACAAGCTCCTTCTCGCCGTCCTCGTTCTCCTCCTCCACCTGTTCGGTGTGAAAGAGGTCCTTTGCCAGCGTCACCTCCACGGTCTCGTCATGGCCGTCGAAGCCCAGAATGTCCATGGTCCACATCCAGCCGAGACAGGCCAGGACCACGCTGACGCAGATGACGAAGAGGAAGAGCAGGATGCCGGACAGAAGCCCCGTGCGCCGTGTCCTTCCGCGCCGGAGGGCCTTCTCGTTCACGTCCGGGTACTCCGCGTCGAAGTCGAACTCCACCTCGAAGCCGTCGTCCTTCCGGGACCTGCCGCGCCTGGGCGCGGCCACCGGCGCCGGGTCCTCCTCGTCGTCGTAGTACCTCTGAGCCGGACGCTGCTCGTCTGGCAGACGCTGCTCGTCTGGCAGACGCTGCTCGTCGGGCTGGCGCTGTGCCTCGGATTGGCGCCGTGCGTTGTATGGATCCTCGGCGTAGGGGTCACGCGCGTCGGGCTGGCGCTTTGTGCCGTAGGGGTCCTGTGCGCTGTAAGGATCCCGGGCGGGGGACGCCGGACGGCGGACGGGCCTCTCATTTTGGGGCGGGGGCGTCTGGCGCTGAGGCGGGACGCCGGGATTTTTGGCGGGACTCGCCGCCGGACGGGACGTGTAGTCCACGGTGAAGCCGCCCTCCCCCGTCTGCGCCGGACTCCGGGGCGGAGTCTGGCCGGGGGGCGGCCTGTCGGGCCCGGATCCGGGCGCGGCGGCGCCGTGCGAGGCGCTTTCGGGCGCGTCGACCTTGAAATCTTCGCCCATCAGCTCTTTCCAGAAATCATCTCTGTTTCCGGACATAGGGACCTCCTTTGATCAATACAGAAAAACGGGAATGGAACACCCCCGCGCCCGGCGGCATAGAATGAGCCAGATGACGGAAGGTCATCGGGCCGCGCCGAAAACGCGCACGGGGCGGTGAAAAACAGTCTGAATGCTGAGCGCGTCAGCGGAATGGAGATTATCATGAATTGCTTTGGCGGTAACTCTTGTCTGTGGATCATCCTCATCATCATCCTGATCTGCTGCTGCGGCTGCGGCGGCAACAACTACGGCAACGGCGGCAATTGCTGCTGCTGCAACAACGGCGGCAACAACGGCTGCGGCAACGACTGCTGCAATCCCTGCTGCTGAGCGCCGTCGCCGAATGACGCCCGGTGCGCGGGGCCCAGCGGGGTCCCGCGCCCCCCTCTGACGGTCAGGGGATCAGGACCTCCCCCGCGTCTGTCAGGAGCAGGTCCACGGGGATGTCGTGGGGCTGGATGGGGAGAGCAGGAAAGAGCTGAAAGGCACGGACCAGGGCCGCTTTGACGCCTCGGGTTTGGGGGAGGTACCGGTCGTAGTACCCGCCTCCCCGGCCCAGGCGGCCGCCGTCCCGGGTGAAGGCCGCGCCGGGGACCAGGATGAGGTCAAAGCACTCCGGCGGCACGGTCCCGCTCTCCGGCGGGGGCGCGGGGATGCCGTATCTGTCCGGGCGCAGCTCCGAAAGGGCGCGGACCCTCCCCGCCTCCATGAGGCCGGGGCCGGTAACGCGGGGCAGGGCCACGGTCTTGCCCCGCGCCAGCGCCGCCCGGAGGGCGGGCCGGGTGTCCGGCTCGGCGCCCACCCCCAGGTAGAGGAAGACGGTCCGGGCTTGCTCAAACGCGGGGAGCGTCAGGAGACGCCGGATCAGGACACCGTCCCCCCGGCGCTTCTCCGCCTCCGTCATGGCCCTCTCCGCCCGCCGGACAAGCCCTCTCAGCTCAGATTTGGAGTCCGTCATAGTGGATGGCTTCCGCCACCTTGCGCGCCGCCTCCGGGCCCCGGAGGGCCGAGAGGATGGCGAAGGCGAAGTCCCAGGAGGTCCCGGCGGATCGGCCCGTGATCACATTGCCGTCGGTCACGGCATGGGCGCCGACACGGACCTTCGCGCCGGTGAGCTGTCCCTCCATGCCGGGGTAACAGACGGCCTCCCGGCCCTCCAAGATGCCGAGCTTTGCCAGCACCGTGGGTCCGGCGCAGATGGCGCAGATGAGCTTTCCCGCGTCGAAGGCCGCCCGGACGGCCCCGAGGGCGGCGGGGGAATTTTTGATGTTCTCTACGCCCCGGAGCCCGCCGGGGACGATCAGTGCCTCACAGGAGGCGGGGTCGATGCCGTCCACAGACACGTCGGCCAGGACCTTCACGCCGTGGCTTGCCGTCACGGTCATGCCGGTGACGCCCACAAGCTGCACCTCCACCCGGGCCCTGCGCAAAGCGTCGGAGGGGGAGAGTGCCTCCACCTCCTCAAATCCGTCGGCCAAAAGAATGTATACCATATTATATGTCCGTCCTTTCAAAATGCAACGAAAGCACCGTATTTTTCCGAATCATTTACCCCGTAGCCTCTGGCCCGTCACGCACAGCAGGAACTGGGGCAGGCGCATCATGCGGCCGATGCGGCGGGGCTCCTTTTTGAGGCGGTAGAGCCACTCCAGATTCATCCTCTGCCAGCACTCGGGGGCCCGCTCCACCACGCCCGCGTACACGTCCAGGGAGCCGCCCAGGCCCGCCATCAGGCGGACGTTGAGCTTATCCCGGTTTTCCATCATCCACTTCTCCTGCTTGGGCGCCCCCAGGCACACCAGCAGAAGGTCCGGGGCGGCGGAGTTGATCCTGTCGATCACCGGGCCGTCCTCCTTAAAATACCCGTCGCCCGTACCGGCTATGCGCAGTCCGGGGAAGCGCTCCGAAAGCTTCTGTCCGGCCAGCTCCGCAATGCCGGTCTTCGCGCCCAGAAGGTAGACGCTCCGGCCCGTTTCGGCCATTTTCCCGAACATATGGAGGGCAAAATCCGCCCCCGGTACCCGCTCGGGCAGGGGACGGCCCAATATCTTCGCCCCGTAGATGATGCCGATGCCGTCGGGCAGCACCATAGACGCCTCCCGCACGGCCCTCGCCGCCTCCGGGTCCTGGCGGCAGGTCATCACCACCTCCGGGTTAGGCGTCACCACATAGTCGGGCTTCTCCGTTTGGAGCATAGACATCCCCCGCTCCACCGCCTCGGCCATGGTCACGGCGTCAAACTCCACGCCAAGCACCTCGATCCTCATAAAAGCCCGCCTTTCCGTCCTTTTCCCGTGGACACACTTATAAACCATACTATTTTACCACAAGAGACAATTTTGTCAAGGCGAAGTGTGTAAATTAAGAAGTCTCAAAAGCCAAAGAGGAGCGCCCTCCGCGCCCCTCTTTGAATCACCCCAACTGAATTTTATAACGCCGCCCCCACGGCAACACATCAACAGAGTGACGGAACCCCCCGGACAGCACACCGCCAAAACCGGCCTCACGCCCCCCGCCCACAAAGCGCGGCCCAAAACAGAGCCGCCCACCTACAGACCACCGCCAGCGTAAGCGGCCAAGCGAAGTTGATGCTGGGACCGATTAAGTCTTCGGACCGCGCGGATATGGTTCCTCCAAGACGTACCGACACGGGACGCGGAAGCCGACCCGTGTAACGAAGCTCCAACCCCGGACTACCGCCGCGCCCAACACCGGCCTTTTCTCTCTTTTGCTTCTTTTCTCTCTTTTGTGCAGTGGCATTTCTCCGCCACGGAACAAAAGAGAGAAAAGAAGACCCCCCCGTCCCTTCGGACGGCCCCCCAAAAAAGGCCCCGTCGGCCTCAGACGGTCAGAGTCCCGGACTCCGACTCCAACAGAAGCAGTATCTGCTCCTCCCGCCCGGTCAGGGCGTTCAGATACACCAGCACGTGTTTCCCCTCCCGCGTCTGACAGGTGTACTCCTCACACACCGTCTCATTCTTCCCCTCCGTGGGGATCACCGCCGGCCGGTGGGACAAAACCGTCAAGTAGGGCGAGAGGGCGGACACCGCCGCGTCGGTATCAAAGGCCGCCGGTCCCAGGCTTCTCACTCCGTGGCACATGGTATACCCCTGTGCCTCCATCCCCACAACACGTTCGGCATCCAAGGCCACCGTGACCTTCACAAGATCGGGGTAGCAGATCACCCCGTCCTGCTGGTAGGCGAAGCTGGCGGTCATCTCCCCGGCCTCGGTCTGGTGATAGGTGGGCGTCATGTTGGCATATCCGTGGTTTTCCAGAAAAGTCCGCGCCGCGCGCAGCGCCTCCTCCTCGGTCATGTCCCCCTCGCCGGACTCCCGGGCCGTGCCGAAATAGACCACCCTGCCTCCCTTGCGGGACACCTCCACCGTCTGGACCTCGTTGTTGTTCTGGAAGGTGAACACGTAGACCGAAACAGGCCGCTCCCGCACATGGCGGAAGACAAGATCATCCTCCCGCGCCCCCAGGAACTCCGCCGCCGCCCGGGCGGCGGCGTCCTGGCCCACCTCGGGAAGGCCCGCTAAAAGTCTCGGCTCCGCCCGCTCGATGTGGGCCGAGAAGGGACCATCGTAGATGAGGGTGGGAAGCTCGGGAAGCTCGTCCTCCATGGCCTTGAAGGACCCGAGGATGCCGGAGCCGGATACCCCCCGCTCCGCTCCCTCCACCGCGTCTTCCGCGTTCTCCAGCGCCGACGCGCTGAGCTGCCCCGCGACGAGCCGCGCCGCCAGCTCGCTGAGAGCCGCCGACACCTGCCCCGCGCCCTGGGACATGGACGAGAGCGCGGCCCGCTCCGCCTCCCCCAGCCCCACGCCCTGGGCCGCGGAGCGGGCCAGATAGAACAGATAGTCCCCCGTCTTCGTGAGGAACGCCGCCGTGTGCTCCAGGCGGATGTCCGACCGGGGCAGAGACGAGATGGCCTGCCCCGCCGCCGCGCAGTGGGCGTACCCCTCGGCGCAGACCGTGCTCACCATGGAGGGCGACGCGGCGCACAGCGCCTTTTGGAGCGTGGCGTCCAGCTCCCCCACCGCCGTGGCCAGCTCCGTGAAGGCGTGGTCGTATTCCATGTCCGCCGACCGGGCCATCCGCCGGTTCTGCGAAAGCGCTTTGGCCCAGAAGGCCCCCATGACCAGCACCGCCGCCAGAGAATAGATGATGATGAGACGTCCCGTCTTTTTGCTG
Organism: uncultured Oscillospiraceae bacterium; assembly: GCA_947624585.1. Taxonomy (GTDB): domain Bacteria; phylum Bacillota; class Clostridia; order Oscillospirales; family Oscillospiraceae; genus RUG626. The sequence goes on from CANQKZ010000003.1 coordinate 9,954, forward strand.
TACATACAAAACACCCCTTTGCCGATAACCCATACTAATCCCTGATCAAACCCTCCAATTCGCGGCGGTCTTTTTTTCGTCATGCTTCGTCAAACGGCTAGAAAATACACAAAGTATTCCCTGCGCCGTTTTCCTCTCCTGACACAAAAATCCTCGCTGCTCGGTTGTAGTTTTTAATCAGGGATTAGTATTGCGCGGCAAAGGGGCGTTTTAATCTGTGAAATTGTTTCCTTAACAGAAAATTAATTATTTTTACTTAGTTTACGCTTGACATTCGCGGAAGAATGTGATACATTACGCTTGGAACCTCTCCAACGCGGCCTTGACGCGGCGGATCGTCTCCTCCCTGCCCAAAATCCGGGCGATCTCCACGGCGCCGCCGGGGGTGACGGCGCGTCCCGTGACGGCGATGCGCAGAGGCCACATGATCTTCGCGTTCTTGACGCCCTCCGCCTCCGCCACTTTGACAAGGGATGCCAGGATCGTCCCGTCGTCCCAGGGGTCCAGGGACTCCAGCACCGGCAGGAGCTTGGAAAGAGTTTCCAGAGAGCCGGGGATGTCGGTCTTGGACTTCCTGTGGATGAAGAGCTCCGGGGCGTACTCCGGGAGGGCGTCGAAGAAATCCACCTTCTCGGGGATCTCGGAGAGCTTCTCCGTCCTCTGCTGGAGGAGGGCCGCGATCTGGGCCGGGTCGGCGCGGGGATTTTTGACCGCCTTGCGGATCCAGGGCGCGGCCACGGCGGCGAAGTCCTCCGGGGTCATGGCCCGCAGATACTCGGCGTTGAAGTAGGTGAGCTTCTGGATGTCGAACACCGCCGGGGATTTGGAGACGCCGTGGATGTCGAAGACCTCCGCAAGCTCCCTCAAATTGTAAATCTCCCGCTCGCCTCCGGGGGACCAGCCCAGGAGGGCCACGTAGTTGACCACCGCCGGGGTCAGGTAGCCCTGGGCGATCAGGTCCTCGTAGCTGGGGTCCCCGTGGCGCTTGGACATCTTCCGGACGGCGCCGGTGTCCCTGTCCGTCACCATGACGGAGGAGCAGTGGACGTAGGTGGGCACCTCCCAGCCGAAAGCCCGGTAGAGAAGATCGTACTTGGGGGCGGAGCTGAGATATTCCGCGCCCCGGACCACATGGGTGATGCCCATCAGGTGGTCGTCGATGACGTTGGCGAAGTTGTAGGTGGGCAGGCCGTCGGATTTGAGCAAAATCTGGTCCTCCAGCTCCTTGTTCTCCACGGTGATGTCGCCGTAGACGGCGTCGTGGAAGGTGGTGGAGCCGTCGCGGGGCATCTTCTGGCGGATGACGCAGGACTCCCCGGCGGCGGCGCGGGCGTCCGCCTCCTCGGGGGTGAGGCTCCGGCAGGGGTCGTCCCCCCGGTCGAAGTCGCCGGAATCCTCCTCGGATTCGGTCTTTTCGCAGAAGCATCGGTAGGCGAAGCCGCGCTCGACTAAAAGCTCCGCGTACTCCTTATAAAACTCCCGGCGCTCGGTCTGGATGTAGGGGCCCACGGGACCGCCCACGTCCGGGCCCTCGTCGTGGTCAAGGCCGCATTCGGCCAGCGTGCGGTAGATCACGTCCACCGCGCCCTCCACCAGGCGCCCCTGGTCCGTGTCCTCGATGCGGAGGATGAATTTTCCGCCGCTGTGGCGGGCGATGAGCCAGGTGTACAGCGCCGTGCGCAGGTTCCCCACGTGCATATACCCCGTGGGGGAGGGGGCGAAACGGGTCCGCACCCCACCGTGGGGAATGCGGGACTCCATCTCCTCAAGCCATTTTTTATCGGGCATAGTATGACCTCCAAAACAGTATTGCCTCAAATATACATGATTCCCGTTGGAATTTCAAGACGGTTGTGCTATAATATCAACTCTGAAAGAAAAAAATCAACTCTGAAAGGGGGCGGAGAAGAAATGGAAAAGCTTAAGGAGGCGCTGGAGCTCATGGACCTGGGGGCGCTGTCGCTGTTCGGGGCCTCCGGGCTCATCACGCTGCTCACCCGCTGCGCCCTGCCGGTGCTGGCGGTGCTGGTGCTGGTCCGGTGCGCCGTGTCCATGCTGACGGGCAAAAGCGAGCGGGAGGTGTGGGGCTGGCTGTCCCTGCCCAACGGGGCGAGGATCGAGCTGACCAACTGGGAGAACATCGTAGGCCGGGCCGCCTCGGCGGACGTGTGCCTCAACTACCCCTCCGTCTCCCGGACCCACGCGGCCCTGACCAGGGATCCCCGGGGGCACTGGCTCATCCAGGATCTGCGGTCCAGGACTGGCACGAAGCTCCGGGGGCACGCCCTCAAAAAGCCCGCCGCCATACACAACGGGGACATCGTGTCCTTCGGGGGCGTGGAGTGCGTGTTCATCCCCTCCACCGTCCGGGACGAGAAGGACATGGCCCAGGCCCGGATCCGCCCCGGCGCCCGGGTGCGGCCCGGCGCCACTTTGGCGCTTCTGACGGAGTTCGTGCTTCTTCTGGGCATCCAGCACGTGGCCGCCGCCGGGGTGGACGTGCATCCGGCGGTGCCGGCAGCGTTTCTTGCGCTGATCGTCCTCATCTGGGCCTGCTACGCCATCACCCGCGGGCTCCGGCGCACCGGGTTCGAGGTGGAGACCCTGGCCTTCCTGCTCACCGCCATCGGCCTTGGCGTCTGCGCCGGGTCCGACCCGGAGGGGCTGTGGAAGCAGCTCCTGTGCCTGCTTGCGGGGGTGGCGCTGTACTTCGTCATCGGCTCCTACCTCCGGGACCTGGACAGGGCCAAGGCCCTCCGGAAGCCCATGGCGATCGTCGGGATCCTGCTCCTGCTTGTGAATCTGGTGACGGCCAGGAGCATCTTCGGGGCCAAAAACTGGGTCCAGATCGGGGGCGTCTCCTTCCAACCCTCGGAGCTTGTGAAGATCTGCTTCGTCTTCACCGGCGCCGCCACTCTGGACAGGCTCTTCCAGAGGCGCAACCTCATCGCCTTCGTGGCCTTCGCCGCGGCCTGCGTGCTGTGTCTGGCGGCAATGAGCGATTTCGGCACGGCGGCGGTGTTCTTCGCGGCCTACATCGTCATCGCCTTCATGCGCTCGGGGAGCTTCGCCACGGTGTTCCTGTCCCTGGCGGGGACGGGCATCGGCGTCTTCATGGTGCTGACCGCGCGGCCCTACGTGCTCTCCCGGTTCTCCGCCTGGGGGCACGCCTGGGAGGACGCCCAGGGGGGCGGCTTCCAGCAGACCAGGACCATGGCGGCGGCGGCCTCCGGCGGGCTCTTCGGGCTGGGCGGCGGCAAGGGGCGGCTCCACCGGGTCTTCGCCGCCGACACGGACATGGCCTTCGGCATGGTGGCCGAGGAGCTGGGGCTCATCGTGGCGGTCACCGCCATCCTGGCCCTGGTGCTCATCGCCCTCTTCGCCGTCCGGTCCTCCGGGCAGGCCAGAAGCTCCTTCTACGCCATCGCCGCCTGCGCGGGCGTCACCATCCTGCTGACGCAGCTCATTCTCAACGTGTTCGGGTCGGTGGACATCCTGCCCTTCACCGGGGTGACCTTCCCCTTCGTCTCCAAGGGCGGCTCCAGCATGATCTCCGTCTGGGGCCTGCTGGCCTTCGTCAAGGCCGCCGACGCACGGCAGAACGCCTCCTTCGCCATACCGCTGGCCAGGAAGAAGGAGCGGAGACGGAAAAAATCGGGAGGTGAGGCGGAATGAAGAGGATCCACGGCCGCGCCACGGCGGTGTGCCTGCTGGCGGCGCTGATTTTGGGGCTCACGGCCCTCTACGCGGTCCGCTGGGCCCTCCACGGGGACGAGTGGGCGGGGTTCCCCTCCAACGGGGACGCCTTCCTCTCCGGCCGCATCCGGGCCGGGACCGTCACGGACCGGGACGGGGAGATCCTCTACTCCGTCCGGGACGGGGAGGGGCACTGGTCGGAGGATGAGACGCTGCGCGTATCCAGCCTCCACATCGTCGGGGACCGGAACGGGTTCATCGGCACCGGCGCCATGTTCAACTACGCCCAGATCATCTTAGGCTACGACCCGGTGAACGGGCTCTACAGCCGGAACGGGGAGGGCGGCGTCCTCCATATGTCCGTGGACGCGGACGCACAACGGGCCGCCTGGGAGGCCCTGGACGGGCGGCGGGGCGCCGTGACCGTGGTGGATTACGTCACCGGCGAGATCGTCTGCTGCGTGTCCTCTCCCTCCTTCGACCCGGAGGACCCGCCGGAGATCGCCGCCGACGACACCTCCGGCGTCTACCTGAACAGGCCCCTGTCCGTGACCTACACCCCCGGGTCCGTCTTCAAGCTGGTGACGCTGGCGGCGGCCATCGAGAACATCCCGGACCTCTTCGACCGGGACTTCCACTGCTCGGGCTCCACGGACATCGGCGGCGGGACCGTCACCTGCACCCGGGCCCACGGGGACATGAAGATCGAGGACGCCCTGGCGGACTCCTGCAACTGCACCTTCGCGGGCCTTGCCCTGGAGCTGGGCGGGGAGACGCTGAAAACCTACGCGGAGCGGTTCGGCCTCACCCAGAGGCAGGAGGTGGACTCCATGCGCACCGCCGCCGGACGGTTCGACGCGGCCCCCGACGGGAGCCTCGACCTGGGCTGGTCCGGCGCGGGGCAATACAAGGACCTCGTAAACCCGGCCGCTATGGCCCGGTTCGTCTCCGCCATCGCAAACCGGGGAGAGGCGGCGAAGCTCACCTTTATCCGGGACGACGCCCGGACGGGGGCGGAGTATGAGCGCATCCTCGCGGAGGACACGGCGGAGAGGATCGCCGACATGATGGAATACGCCGTGGAGAGGACGTATGGGGCGGAAAAATTTCCGGGGCTGAAGCTGTGCGCCAAATCCGGCACCGCCGAGGTGGGGACGGAGAAGCCCAACGCCTGGTTTGTGGGGTTCGTCCGGGACAGGACGCGGCCGTACGCTTTCGCGGTGTGTCTGGAGAACGCCGGGTTTGGGGTGGCGCAAGCCGGGCCGGTGGCGAATGAGGTGCTGCAAGCACTTGTAGGACAGTGAGGCTCCGGGGCCGCGAGGCCCTTGATCGGATGGCGTCCGAACGGACGGGGGGGGGGCCGGCGGGGACTGCCGGGGGGGGACTTCTTTTCTCTCTTTTGTTCCGTGGCAGAGAAATGCCACTGCACAAAAGAGAGAAAAGAAGCAAAAGAGAGAAAAGGCGGATGGGGCCCGGCGGTTGTCCGGGCCTTGGCGCTTCGTAACGCGGGTCGGCTTCCGCGGTGGCGTGTCGGTACGTCTGGGAGGAACCATAGCCGCGCGGTCCTAAGACTTAATTGGTTCCGGCATCCACTTCGCTTGGCCGCTTACGCTGGCGGTGGTCGATGGGTGGGTGGCTCTGTTTGGGGCCGCGCTTGGTGGGCGGGGGTTGTGGGGCCCGTTTTTGGGGGTGTGTTGTTTGGGGTGGTACGTCGCTCTTTTTTAAATGGTTTTTCAAAATATCTTTCCTTCGGAAATTCATTTTGAAAAGGCACGGGAATGGGGGCGGCGCATATCTCCTCATTGGCGCGTCGAACTTGCGTCCTTTCGCTAGATATTTTTTACGGCAAACGTTATCTCTACCGACGCTCCGCCGCCGGGGGTGTTTGAGAGTCTGAGCGCCCCGCCGTGCTTGGCGCAGAGGATTCGGCCCGTGGCAAGGCCCAATCCCATGTGTTGGCCCGTGGGGTCCTCGGTGTAATAAAGGCTCTGCTTCCTCTTCAAAATCTCCGTTGAAAATCCCGGCCCGTCGTCGGACACCCGCGCCCAAAGGGTCCCCCCTCGAAGGGCGAATGCAAGGTCAATGTGAGATCGGGCGTATCTCACGGCGTTGGAAAACACATTTTCCAGTACCCGGTAAAAAATCTCCCTGTCAAGCCCGACCTTGCGCTCGGGCACACCGCAGGACGCGGTCATCTCAAGTCCCCGGGCCTCGGCCAGGACTCCCATGTCTCCGGCGGCCTCCCGAAGGAAGTCCGGCAGCTCCGCCTCCGTGACGTTCATCTCGGTGTCCTCGATGGCGTCCAGGTCACGAATATAATCGGTATAATTCTCCATGCGGCTCACGGTGGAGGCCAGGTTGGCCAGGGACTCGCTGAGCTTCCCGTCCGTGAGCGTTCCCGAGGCCGCGCTCTCCCGCAGCCGCTCCACGATCCCCGCCATGATGGCCAGGGGATTGCGCAGATCGTGGGCGACCGACGCCTGCATGGTGCGCCTCTCCTCCATGCCGCGCCAGAGCTTCAGGTTGTTGTCATAGAGGGCCTTGCGCATCTCCTCAAAGGACGTACACAGACGCCCCAGCTCGTTATTCAGGCCGCACTCCACAGAGAAATCCAGATCCTGCCCGCTTATGTGCCGGGTCGCCTCGTCCAGCACCGTGATGGCGGGCGCCAGCTTCTTCCGATAGAACCGCAGAGCGCAAAGAAGGACGCCCACGATGGCGTAGGCCACGGGCAGAGCGCCCATCAGGACGCCCAGGGCCGTGTAGGCGGCGCGCTCGCCGGGGTCGAGCTGCGAGACGCCGGCCTCGATGCTCTCGACGGAGAAGTCCGCCTCCCCCACCAGAAGTCCCGGTTCGTCTATCATATCGGGCTTCTTCCTCTCGTTGGACATCCACACCACCGGCTCCGCCCCTCCGTCCAGCGTAAGCTCCACATAGCTGCCCTGATGCTCCTTCCCGTCCGCCGAGGTCCGCTCGATGATGAGCGCCACCTTGTCCGGCTCCGGGAGGATCCGGCGCCGCGCCGCCCAGCACCCCCACACGGTGACGGCGGACGCCAACACGACCGTCAGAAGCGTCACGGTCACGGCGGCGGAAAACTCGGTTTTCAGGGAGCCCGTTTTCACTTTTTCCATCGATACCCCATCCCCCATATCGTTTCTATGAATTCCCGGCCCGTGACCTCAAGGAGCTTGTTGCGGATCTTGCGGATATGCTCCTTGACGACCCGGCTGTCGCCCTCGGCGTCCAGGCCCCAGATCAGCTCGTACATCCGTTCCCGGTCAAAGATTTGGTTCTGATTCATGACCAGGAACTCCACGATCTCGTATTCCCGCCTGGAGAAGCGGATCTCGCGGCCCTCCCACAGGACCCGCCGCCCCGCCAGATCCACGATGAGCCCGTGGGAGGACACGAGATTTGTATTCCGCTTTTGCCGCTCGTCCCGCCGGAGATGGGCTTCCACGCGGGCCGAGAGCTCCGCGAGGCTGAAGGGCTTCGTGATATAGTCGTCGCCCCCGGCCTGAAGTCCGCGAATCTTGTCCTGTTCGCGGATCCGCGCCGTGAGGAAGATAATGGGACAGCTCACCGTGTCCCGAATGGACCTGCACAGCTCCAGCCCGTCCATCCCCGGCATATTGATGTCCAGCAGGATAAGGTCGGGGCGCAGGCCGAGCCTGTCCAGGACCGCGCCGCTGTCCCCCGCCACATAAACGGTGTAGCCGTCGCTCTCCAGACGCTCCGCCAGCACCCCGGTCAGCATCGGTTCGTCATCCGCTATCAGGATCTTGTACGCCACGCCCATCGCCTCCCTTTCTATTGTAGAGCATAGCACGGAAAAGTCAAGAAACGGTCAAGGAACGGTCACAGAATATCCGCAAAAGAGCCGCGAAGGATACATCTTGTACGGGTAAATTTCCGCTTTTTGGGCAAACTGACCTCATCACTTTCATTTGGAGGTCTGTTATGCGAAATTATATCGGTATCTGTTCGATTTCCGGCCGGGAGATTTTGGACTCCCGGGGCAACCCCACGGTGGAGGCGGAGTGTGTGCTGGAGGACGGGACCTGCGCCGTGGGGGCTGCGCCCTCCGGGGCGTCCACGGGGAAATACGAGGCTTGGGAGCGCCGGGACAGCGGGGAGCGGTACGGCGGCAAGGGCGTGATGGGCGCGGCGGAGAGCGTGTCCGGGGAGATCTGCGAGACGCTGCGCGGCATGAACGGTCTGGACCAGGCGGGGGTGGACCTGCGTCTCCGGGAGCTGGACGGCACGGACAACCTGTCGCGCCTGGGGGCCAACGCGGTGCTGGCGTCCTCCATCGCCGTGGCCCGGGCGGCGGCTCTGAGCCGGGGACTGCCCCTCTGGTCCTACCTGGGCGGCGTCGGGGCGCGGCGTCTGCCCATGCCCATGATGAACGTGCTCAACGGCGGGGTCCACGCGGGCAACGACGTGGACATCCAGGAGTTCATGCTGGTGCCCGTGGGCGCGGACAGCTTTTCGGAGGCGGTGCGCCGGTGCGCCGAGGTGTTCCACGCATTGAAAACCGTGGTCCGCTCCTCCGGCGTGGGGGACGAGGGCGGGTACGCCCCGGAGCTGGAGTCCGACGAGGCGGCCCTCCGGGTGCTGACCGAGGGTGTCCGGGCGGCGGGCTTCGAGCCAGGGCGGGACTTCCTCTTCGCCCTGGACGCGGCGGCCTCCGAGTGGCAGACGGGAGAGGGGTACTTCCTGCCCAAGCGGAAGGAGAAAATGTCCGCCCGCCAGCTCATCGACCGCTGGCGCGGGTTCTGCGACAAATACCCGATTTTTTCCATCGAAGACGGCCTCTCCGAGGAGGACTGGGAGGGCTGGCGCGTCCTGACGGAGGAGCTGGGGGGCCGGGTGAAGCTTGTGGGCGACGACCTCTTCGTCACCAACGCCGCCCGCATCCGGGAGGGCGCGGAGCGGGGCGCCGCCAACGCGGTGCTCGTCAAGATGAACCAGATCGGCACCCTCACCGACACGCTCTTCGCCATCGAGACGGCCAAGCGCGCCGGGTATACGCCCATCGTCTCCCACCGCTCCGGCGAGACGGAGGACACCACGCTTGCGGACCTCTCTGTGGCCGTCAACGCCCCCCTCGTCAAGACCGGCGCCCCCAGCCGCACGGACCGGACCGCCAAGTACAACCGGCTCATGAAAATCGAGTCCGAGCTGGGCCGGGGCGGACTTTTTAAAACATTTTAAAATTTTCTTCATTTTTTCCAAAAAGGGCGGAACATTCCGCTCTTTTTTTCGTCATAGTAGGTGAGGGGACCGTAGAAGGAGCCCCTTCGTCAGCGAAAGGAGCGGCGGATCATGAAAAAGGCGATGGCCGTTGTCCTGGCGGCGGGTTTGATTGCGGGAATCTGCGCGGTCGCGTTATTCGCCCGCCGGGAGCCGTCCTTCGTCCCGCCGAGGCCGGAGGACACGGCGCTGGAGTTCTGGATATGCGACGACGTGACCGAAACCGACTGGAGCGGTCATGAGGAGGCTGTCGGCTGGTTCGGCGCCGCGGAGTATCTGGGCAGGGGGTACAGCATGGAAGGGGGAGAGCGGCCCCCGGTGCGGGTGTCCTATATCCTCACCGCCTGGCCGGATCACAGCGACGTGGGAAGCTATGTCACGACGATAGAAATAACCGATCCGGCGGTGTCCGTGTACGGATTGACGGTGGACTCCGAACCGGAGGAATTTGAGCGGGTGATGAAATCCATGGGGTACCGGGTGGAATCGGCGGACGGCGGCCTTCAGACAGCCGCAAGGGGCGGTTTTACCTTCTCCCTTCAGCACGGCGATTCGCCCTCCCTGCGCGTATCCGCCCATGTGAGCAACCGCGACGGCGTTGTGTTCTGACCGGAGGGTTCCGGTTTTACATTGAAAAATAAAGAGAGGATGTGGATAAAATGAAAAAGAACAAAAATCTCACACTGCTCCTGGCGATGGCGCTGACCGTGGCGCTGGCTGTCGCCTCCTGCGGGGCGAAGATGGCCGACAGCGAGTCCGGCGGGGGAGACATGATGTACTGGGGCGAAAGCAACGCCGCCGCGTCCCCCGGAGCCGCCACGGATTCCGTCACCGGCGGCTGGGACTACGACGTACCCGCCGAGGAAGAGACCGCCGGGGCCTGGGACGGGGCGGTGGAGAGCGTTGGCACCGCCGTCAAGCCCCAGACGAGCCTTGCGGAGAAGATCATCTACTCCGCCGACGTGACCGTTGAGACGGTGGATTTCGACGGGGCCGTGGACAGCGTGGAGCGGATGCTCACCAAGTACGGGGCCTTCCTGGAGTCCTCCAGCGTCTCCGGCAAGAGCCTGTCCGAGGTCTACTACGGATACCAGACCTACCGGACCGCCTATTTCGTCATCCGCGTCCCCGTGGCCTCCTTCCGGAACATGACCGAGGACATGGAGAGCGTGGGCAGCGTCCTGCGCAGCAACGTGTACACCGACAACATCACCGAGCGCTACTACGACACCCAGTCCCGGGCGGACTCCTACCGCATCGAGCAGGAGCGGCTGATGGCCATGCTGGAGAAGTGCGAGACGGTGGCCGACATGATCGAGATCGAGTCGCGCCTGTCGGAGGTCCGCTACCAGCTGGAGTCCCTGGAGTCCACCCTACGCAACTGGCAGAACCAGGTGGACTACAGCACCGTCACCGTCACCCTCAACGAGGTCCAGGAGTTCACCAAGCAGCCGGAGATCCACCGCACCTACTGGCAGCAGATCGGCGACGGGCTGAAGGAGACGCTGGAGGACATCGGCGACTTCTTCAAGGACCTGTTCAAGTCCCTTGTGGTGAACCTGCCCACCATCCTTCTTGTTGCCGTGTTCCTGGCCGCCGCCGCGGCGATCCTGGCGGTGCTGGTCCGCAAATCCCGCGCCCGCGGAGCCGCCCGGCGGAAGGCCGAGGATGCCCAGATCGAGGAGGACGGAAAGGAGTGAGAGAGGCGAGCCTCTTTCCGCCCCCCGGAAATAAACGGTTCGCCGCCCCAAAAGGGCGGCGCCCGTAAAGCAAAAGACCGCTGACTTTTCGCCGGATCCCCGGCGCGTCGGCGGTCTTATTTTGATTGCTATAGTATTACATTCTCATAAAAGCGCGGCATCCCATATCCTCGGCCTTAACAAATCCAACCGACTGATAAAAGGAGACGGTTTTGGGCGTGTTATCCGTCATCAGCGCCATTTGGTAGGCGGAGGAATAACGATCCATGACCTACCGGAGAAGCTTTGTCCCTATTCCTCTGCGCTGATATTCAGGAAAAACCAAAATATCCTGAATAAAAACGACAGAAAATCCGTCGCCGACAGCGCGGACGACTCCAACCAACCGGCCGCCGTCGTATGCGCCCAAAATCAGCAAAGAGTTATCATACGCGTTCTTCAGCATTTCGGGGTTCTCCGTATAATTGGTCCAGCCAACGCTTGAATACAGGCTGAGTATCGTATCCAAATCGAATGTGGTCAACTCACAGATCGTCATATGTTATCCGTAGTTCTCCGCGAGGAATCTCAGCGCCGCAAGGTAGCCCTCGAAGCCCAGGCCCTTGACGGTTTTGACAACAGCCTCACGGATATAGCTCACCTTTCGGAACTCGTCTCTCGCGTCCGGGTCGGAGATGTGGACCTCCACGGTGGGGATGGAGACGGCCTTCACCGCGTCCAAAAGGGCCACGGAGGTGTGGGTATAGGCGCCGGGGTTTATAACGATGCCGTCCGCCCGGCCGTAGGCGCCCTGGATGGCGTCCACAAGGGCGCCCTCGTGGTTGGACTGGAAAAATTCCACATCCACCCCCAGCCGGTCCGCTTCGGCCCGGATGAGGGCGACGAGGTCGGCGTAGGTGCTCTTTCCGTAGATGCCCGGCTCCCGGATGCCCAGCATATTCAGGTTGGGTCCGTTAAGTACGAGTATTTTCACAAAAATCACTCCAGATTTTGTCGGCGGCCTCCTCTAAGGTGCCGTCGTTTTTTACGGTGGCGTCGGCGAACCTTGCGTAGAGCGGGTCGCGCTTTTCGAAGAGCGCCCGGAGGCCCTCGATGCCCCCCGCCGACAGGGGGCGGCCCCGGGTGGACAGCTCCTCCAGCGCCCGGTCGATGCGGTAGACGCGCCCGGACTGGTGCAGGATGGGGTAATTCTCCGGCACGGTGACGCATCCGCCGCCGGTGGTGATGATCTTGCCGGTGCCCGCCGCCATCTCCCGCATGACCTCCGTCTCCAGCCGCCGGAACTCCGCCTCGCCGCTGTCGGTGATGATGTCCCCGGGCCGCTTGCCGGTGCGAAGGGCGATTGCCCGATCCACGTCCAGAAGCTCCCGGCCCGTCTTTCGCGCCAGGAATTTGCCGATGGTGGTCTTCCCGGAGCCGGGCATCCCGATGAGGACGATGTTGGTCACGTCCCGGCGGAGCCTGTCCGCGATCTCCCGAATGCGTCCGTCCTCGATGCGCTTGCCGAAGAAGTGCTCCTCGGCAAGCTTGGCCTGGGCCACCAGCATGGACAGTCCCCCGGCGCGGGGGATGCCCAGCTCCTCCGCCTGCATGAGAAGGCCCGTGCGCAGAGGGTTGAACACCACGTCCATGACCCCCGAAAGCTTCGGGAAGGCCCGCAGATTCACGGGCTGTGCGGGGCAGTTGGGGCTCATGCCCACGGGGGTGGTGTTGATGAGGATTTCCGCGTCCGCGTTTTTTTCCAGATTCCCGTAGTTGTTCTCCCCGGAGCGGGAAATGACGGTGATCTCCCCGGCCCCCAGGGCCCTTGCCGCCGCCGAAGCGGTGTGGGAGGTGCCGCCGGAGCCCAGGATGACCACCTTCCGGCCCGTGAGGTCCATCCCCGCCTCCCGAAGGGCGTACTCCAGGCCGTACTTGTCCGTGTTCCAGCCGTAGAGCCTCCCCCGGCGGTTAACGACGGTGTTGATGGCGCCGATCTCCCTGGCCGCCGGGTCCACTACGTCCACAAATTCAAACACGTCCCGCTTGTAGGGGATGGTCACGTTCACCGCGCCGAGATCGGGGCGGCGCAGAAACGCCCCCAGCTCCTCCGGCTCCAGCTCATAGAGCCGGTAGCCCCGGCACCCCAGCATGGAGTGTATGGCGGGGGAATGGCTGTGGCCCAGCTTCCGGCCCAAAAGCCCGTAGATCCTTCTCATGTCGCGCCTCCTGTCCGCCGCGCGGGGCGAAATTTATATCTCCTGGTAGTTCCCCAGATACCGCAAAGACCGGCAGGAGTGCTCCAGGCTCTCCAGCATATCCACCACCTTCGGGTCGCGGACGCTGGCCTCGATCTCGAAGAAGAAGAGGAATTCAAAGTCGTGTCCCACCATGGGGCAGGACTCCAGCTTGATCAGGTTCAGCTCCAGGGCGGAGATGTGGCTCAAGACATCGTACAGCGCCCCGGGCCGGTGCTCGCAGGAGAGCACCAGGGTGATGCGGTTGGCGCCGGGGTAGACCACCGGCTTTTTGGCGATGCAGATGAAGCGGGTGTAGTTGTTGTCGGAGTTCTGGATGCGCCCGCAGCTCAGGGATTCCAGCCCGTACAGCTCCGCGCAGTTGGAGCTTGAAAGCGCCGCCACGGACCTGTCCGGGCACTGGGCCACGTATTTGGCGGCCACGGCGGTGTTGTCCATCTTCTCCACCTCCACCCTGTCGCCCAGGGATTTGAGGAACTCACTGCACTGGCCCAGGGCCTGCTCGTGGGAGACGATCTTCTTGATCTCGGAGAGCTTCACGCCCGGCTTGACCAGCAGCTCGTGGGAGATGCAAAGCCGCTCGGAGCGGACGATGGAGACATCCTTCACCTGGAGAAGGTCGTACACCGCCCGGACGGAGCCGTTGGAGCTGTTCTCGATGGGCACGATACCGAACTGGCAAAGCCCGCTCTGGACCGCGTCGAAGACGGCCTCGAAGGTCTTCACATAGAGGATATTGCCCCTGGGAAACATCCGGTCGGCGGCCATCTGGGAGTAGGCCCCCTCCACGCCCTGGCAGGCGATGAGGCCGTTTTCCGGGAACAGCTCCGGCACGTCCACAAGGGACTTTTCGATGAAGGAGCGCACGTTGGAGCCGGTGGTACGGTACTTGCGCTGATAGGTGCGGCTCAGCTCAAAGACCGTGGAGAAGAGCCGGTGGGTGTACAGATCGTACTCCCCGGACTGCTCCGAGACCCGCCGCAGGATCTCCCGCTCCCGCTCCTTGTTGAGGATGGGCAGGCCGTCCCGGGCCTTCACCTGGGCGACGCCCCTGGAAAGCTCCATGCGCTCTAAGAAGAGCTTCAGGATCTCCGCGTCCACCCTGTCGATTTTCTCTCTGATTTCAGGCAGTTCCATTTTATTTCCCCTCCATAAGTATATCCAGTATTGTAAAGGCGGTCACGGCCTCGATGACCGGCACCGCGCGGATGGCGACGCATGGGTCGTGTCTCCCCTTGATCTCCAGCTCCGCCGGTTCCATCCGGGAGACGCTGACCGTCCTCTGCTTGCGCCCGATGGACGGCGTGGGCTTCATGGCGCACCGGAGGACCACCGGCATGCCCGTGGTGATCCCGCCGACGATGCCGCCCGCGTCGTTTTTGGCGGTCCTGATCTTGCCGTCCTCGATGACATAGGGGTCGTTGTGCTCAGAGCCGCGCATTTTCGCCGCCGCGAAGCCCGCGCCGAACTCCACGCCCTTCACCGCCGGGACGCCGAAGAGGGCGGCGGCAAGGCGGTTCTCGATCCCGTCGAACATGGGGGACCCCACCCCCGCCGGGAGGCCCACGGCGGCGCACTCGATGACGCCGCCCACGCTGTCGGCCTCGCTTCTCGCCGCTTCGACGGCGGCGGCCATCCGCGCTCCGGCCCCGTCGTCCAGCACCGGGAGAGATTTGGCGGCCACGGCCTCGAAGAGCTCCCGGGAGGGCCAAAGGGGGAAGGGCTCGTCCCGCTCGTTCTCAATAGAGAGCAGGTGCGCCCCCACGAAAATTCCTTTTTCAGCCAAAATCTGCTTCGCGATGCCCCCGGCGATGCACAGCGGCGCCGTGAGACGCCCGGAGAAGTGGCCGGAGCCCCGCATATCCACCGCCTCGCCGTAGCGCATCCGGGCGGTGTAGTCCGCATGGGAGGGCCGGGGCAGGTCGGTGAGGTTGGCGTAGTCCCCGCTGCGCTGGTCCGTGTTCTCGATGACGGCGCACAGGGGCGACCCGGCGGTGACGCCGTCCACAAGGCCGGAGAGAAACACGGGCCTGTCGTCCTCCCGGCGCTGGGTGGAGAGGCGCGAGGTCCCCGGCTTGCGGCGGCACATGAATCTGTACAGTTCCTCCCCGTCTATGGTGACGCCCGCCGGGAGGCCGTCCATCACGAGGCCGATGGCCCTGCCGTGGGACTGGCCGAAGACGGAAATTTTCAGCTTGTGACCGGTTTCAGAGGACATCCGCGATCCCTCCAAGTCTTCTGTACTCGTCAAAGAAGGTGGGGTAGGACTTCTCCACCGCCTCCGCCCCCAGGATGGTCACGGGGCCGTCGGCGCGGGTTGCCAAAATCGCCGCCGCCATGACGATCCGGTGGTCGTTGGCCCCGTCCACGGTGCAGGATCGGATCCTGTCCGTGCCGGTGACGGCGAGGCTGTCCGGGCCCTCCCGGCACTCCACGCCGAATGAGCGGAGCATATTTGCCGTGGCCGTTATGCGGTCCGACTCCTTCATGCGCAGACGGGCGGCGTTGACGAACCGGGTGACCTGACCGTATCTGCCGCTGGACGAGCCGTTCGCCGTCCCGTAGGAGCGTATCGCCGCGGCCGCGGCCATGGGAGGCAGGAGGTCCGGGGTCTGGGACATATCATATTCCGCCTCGGGCGCCCGGTCGTAGAGCATATTGCGCAGCCAGCGGTGAATGACCCTGTCCCCCTGGAGGGAGCTGAAATTGAGTCCCCGGAGATCGATATTGGGGTGGTCGAAAAAGAAGGGTATGTCCCAGAAGGCCGCCTGGGACCAGTCGGCCTCCACCGCGTAGTCACAGGGCGCGTACCTCTGATTTCCAGGGACGGAAAAGGCGGTAAAATCGCGGTTTTCTACAGAGATTCCGTACTTTTTCAGCACATCGACCGTTATGGTCACGTACTCCCGGCTCTGGAGCGGGGAGGTGACGCGGATCTCCGAGTCCCCCGGAAGAAGCGGGAGGGCGTAGAGAAGTCCGGTGACGAACTGGCTGGACACATCCCCCGGAAGCTCATAGACGCCGGGGGTCAGCGCGCCCATCACGTCCAGTTCCTGATATTTCTGCTCGAAGTGGACGCCGATCTTTCGGAAGATCTCAAAATACGGCTCCTGGGGCCTCTGCATCAGCCGCCCCCGGCCTGTGAATTTGGCCCCGCCCCGCAGGACCAGGGAGAGGGGGATGAGGAACCGGAGGGTGGACCCGGACTCGCCGCAGTCCAGCACCGGGAAGCCGTCGGAGATGGTGAAAAGCGCGTCGAGACACGCCGCCGTGGCGGCGATGTCCTTCGACTCTGCAAGGCCCGTCAGCCTCCCCTCCGCCCGGGCCAGACGCGCCGCGATCAGCGCCCGGTGGGACAGGGACTTGGAGGGCGGCGGCGTCACGCTGCCCCGGAGCGCGTGGGGTGTGATGCGTATGTCCATGGTCACCTCCCGGCCGTTTTGGCCATCAGCTCCAGCACGTCTTCTTTGGGGAGCTTCAGGGGCCGAACACAGCCGATCTTCTCCAACAAAATCAGCGTCACGCTGTCCCCGGCGCTTTTTTTGTCGATGCCCACGGCCTTTTCGATGTGGGCGAAATCGCAGTCGATATGCGTGGGCAGGCCCAGGGGGGCCAGGACCTCCGCGATTCTCTCCGGCACGTCCGGTTCCGTGACGCCCAGCTCCGCGCCCAGCCTCGCCGCCGTCACCATGCCCGCCGCCACGGCCTCGCCGTGGGACCACTTTTCGTAATCGCCCGCCAGCTCGTAGGCGTGGCCCAGGGTGTGGCCGAAGTTCAGGATCATCCGAAGGCCCGTGTCGTGCTCGTCCTCGTTGACCACCCGCCGCTTGATGTCGCAGCAGGTGTAGAGGATGCGCCCGATGTCCGCCATGAGCTTGTCCCGCGTGGGGCGTTGGGCCAGGAAGTCGAAGAAATCCGCGTCCCAGATACACCCGTACTTTATGACCTCCGCCATACCGGCCATGAACACCGGCGGGGGCAGAGTGCGAAGCGTCTCCGGGTCCATGAGCACCAGCTTCGGCTGGAAGAAGGTCCCCGCCAGATTTTTCCCCGTCCCCAGGTCGATGGCCGTCTTGCCGCCCACGGAGGAGTCCACCTGGGAGAGGAGCGTCGTGGGGATCTGCACCAGGTCCACCCCCCGCAGGACGGTGGAGGCGGCGAATCCCGCCAGATCTCCCGTAACGCCGCCGCCCAGGGCCACCACCCCGTCGGTGCGGGTGATACCGTGGGCCGTCATCCACTCCCACAGCGCCACGAGATTTTCGGCGCTCTTGGAGGTCTCCCCGGCGGGGATCACGTGGGTGTGGACCTCAAAGCTCTCGATCTCCAGCGACGCCACAAGCCGCGCCCCGTAGAGGGGGGAGACGTTGGAGTCGGTGACGACGAAAAGCCGCTTTGCCTTCGGCAGGGCCGCCTTGATGTGCTTGCCCGCGCCGTCCAGAAGGCCGGGGGCAATGAGGATGTCGTACCCCGCGCCCGCGTCCACATGGAGCTTTCTCTCTTCCATCTCAGGTCCCTCCCGCCGTCGTTTTCAGCTCGCGGCCCTCCCGGAGCAGCTCCCGGAGCGTCTCCCGGTCCCGGCCCGCGATGGCGTCCCGGTACTCGGTGAGATGCCCGATCAGCGTGTCAAGCTCCCCGGTGAGGAAGTCCGCGTCCGCCAGAAAGAGCTGGGTCCACATATTCTCGTCCAGATACGCCACCCTGGTCATGTCCCGGAAGGACCCGGCGGAGAAGCCCATGTGGGTCTGGGCCGTGGGGGACTTGACAAAGGCGGAGCTGGTGATGTGGCACAGCTGCGAGGTGTAGGATATGATCCGGTCGTGCTCCGCCGGGGTGGAGTAGGTGATGGAGCCGAATCCCAGGGACAGGAAAAAGGATTTCAGCCGCTCCAGGAGCGGTGCGTCCGCCCGCTCGTCCGGCGTCAGGATCATGGACGCCCCGGCGAACAGGTAGGCGGCGGAGTTTTTGAATCCCCCGTGCTCCTTGCCCGCCATGGGGTGCCCGCCCACGTAGGCAAAGCCGTACTTCTCCGAAAGGGGCCGCAGCGCCTCCACGATGAGCCGCTTGACGCCGCACAGGTCCACTAAGACCGCCGTTTTCGGGATGCGCGGGGCGTTCTCCTCCGCCCAGCCGATCAGCGCCTCGGGAGGCAGGGCGGCCAGGACAAGGTCGCACTCTCCGATGCTCCGCCCGTCCAGCACGTTGTCGATGGCCCCGGAGGCGAAGGCCAGCGCCATGGTGTCGGAGTTGAGGTCCGCCCCCAGGACCTGATGGTCTGTGTGAAATTTGATGGCCTTGGCCATGGACCCCCCGATGAGGCCCAGGCCCACGATGCCGATGGTTGACATGATGAAACCAGCCCTTTCTGTAAAAGGATCACTTCTGCTCGGAGACAACCTGGTGGATCGCTCTCAGCTTGTTCGCCAGATGGTCGAACACCGAGGGCTTCAAAGACTGGGGTCCGTCGCACATGGCGTGGGCCGGGTCGTTGTGGACCTCGATGATGAGTCCGTCGGCCCCCGCCGCCACGGCGGCGCAGGACAGCGGGTCCACCAGCTCCCACTTCCCGGCGGAGTGGCTGGGGTCGATGATGACGGGCAGGTGGGAGAGCTTTTTCAGCACCGGGATGGCGCTGATGTCCAACGTGTTCCGGGTGTACGTCTCAAAGGTGCGGATGCCCCGCTCGCAGAGGATGACCTTCTGGTTGCCCCCGGCCATGATGTACTCGGCGCTCATCAGAAGCTCCTCATAGGTGTTGGCAAGGCCGCGCTTTAAGAGAATGGGCTTGTCGATGGTGCCCAAAATCTTCAAAAGCTCGAAGTTCTGCATATTTCTCGCGCCCACCTGGATGATGTCCACGTCCTCGAAGAGGGGCAGATGCTGGGCGTCCATGAGCTCGGTGACGATGGGCAGGCCGGTGACCTCCCGGGCAAGCTTGAGAAGACGGATGCCCTCGCCGTGGAGGCCCTGGAAGGAGTAGGGAGAGGTGCGGGGCTTGAAGGCGCCGCCGCGCAGGATAGTGGCGCCGCTGGCCTTCACCGCCTGAGCCACCTCGATGATCTGGGCCTCGTTCTCCACAGAGCAGGGCCCCGCGATGAGGGTCAGGTTCCCGCCGCCGATCTTCGTGTTCCCCACCTCGATGACCGTGTCGTCCGGGTGGAACTTGCGGTTGGCGTTCTTGTAGGGCTCCTGGATGCGCTTCACGTCCTCCACGATGTCCAGGGCCAGCAGCAGGTCCATGTCCAGCTTGGAGGTGTCGCCCACCAGGCCCAGCACCGTCTGATGCTCGCCGATGGAGGTGTGGATGTCGATGCCCTTGCTTCTCAGCCAGTTCATCAAAGAGTCCACCTGGACCTGATTTGGATTTTCTTTCAGAATGACGATCATGATGAATTACTCCTTTTTGGCCCAAAAAATTCCCGCAGCCGGTCTGGCCGCGGGAATCAAGGCGTTCAAATATTTGCCCTTCGCACCTTTTCAGCCAAACCGATCAAGCCTTACCGAAATAAAAGGTAAAGCTGAAGGTATAGGCGAAAAAGCTGTTTGTCGGCGCGGACTTTTCCATGCTGCACCTCACGGGCTGTTATTGGTGACATCATATCACTTCACCGCCCAAAAGACAAGTTGGCAAATTGCACAAAATGTGTGTTTTTCAAAGAAAACCGCGCTTTGCCCCCGGCGCGCAATTTCACTATTGTCAAATCCGCGCCGGTGGTGTATGATATGATTTAATGTGTCGATTCAGCGCGGCGGCGCCGCGCGGAGAGGAAGAGTGTCCGATGTTTCAAATACTGTCTGACGGAAGCTGCGACCTGACGGCGGAGCAGCTGAGGGAGGCCGGGCTGGAGATCATCCCCTACTACGTGTCCCTGGACGGGGAGACGTACCTGAAGGAGGCGGAGGAGCTGGATGTCCGGGAGTTCTACGCCTACTGCGCCGCCCACCCGGAGGTGTTCCCCAGGACCGCCATGCCCACGGTGCAGGACTACATGACCGCCTTTGAAAGGCACCTGAAAAAGGGGGAGGACGTGCTGTGCTACTGCCTCACCGAGAAGTTCTCCGGCTCCTTCTCCTGCGCCCGGACGGCGGCGGAGATGCTTCGGGAGACTTACCCGGACCGGAGTATCCTGGCGGTGGACTCCACCCTGGCCACCGGCCTCCAGGGCCTTCTCCTGCTGGAGCTGTCCCGGTACGCCCGGGAGGGCCACACCCTGGAGGAGACCTACAGGCGCGGGGAGGAGATCAAGCGGTCCGCCGCCATCTACTTCACCATCGAGAACCTGTCCTACCTGTCCCACGGGGGCCGGATCGGGAAGCTCATGGATATGGCCATGCGGTGCGTGGGGATGACCCCCATCATCCGCTTTGGCAGCGGCGAGCTCTATCCCGTGGGCGTCAGCATCGGCCGGAAGAACGCCTTCATCAAGGTGACCCAGGCCGTGGGCAAGCTCATCCGGCAGGGCGTACTGGACCTGGAGCACTACGCCTTCGCCCTGGGCTGGGGGTACAGCCGGGAGGAGGCGGAGCCCTTCTTCAAGCGGATCCGGGACCTCTTTACGGAGCGCTTCGGGCGGGCGCCCGATTTCGTCCCCATCCAGATCGGCGCCGCCATCGGCGTCCACACGGGACCCCACCCCATCGGCATGGGTTTCATTGAAAAAGCGTAATACTAATATTCAATCAAAACGAGACATTGGGGGAAGAAATAGGGATATGAGGGAGAAGCTTCGGAGCGCCCTGTCGCTCTATCTCTACTTTTTCAAGATCGGATGGTTCACCTTCGGGGGCGGGTGGAGCATCGTGGCACAGATGCAGACGGACTTCGTGGAGCGGGAGAAGAGGATCGACGGCCAGGAACTGCTGGATATCGTCAGCGTGGGCCGCAGTCTGCCGGGGACCATGATCGGCAACGTGGCCTACCTCTTCGGCTACCATATGTGCGGCGTTGCGGGCGGGGTCCTGGCGGTGCTGGGCATCATCACGCCGCCGCTGGTGATCCTGAGCATCGTCACCGTGTTCTACCGGGCCTTCCGGGACAGCGCCCTGGTGGCCCGGGCACTGGTGGGCGTCCGGGCCGTGGTGGCCCCGGTGATCCTGTCCGCCGTCTGGAAGCTGATGAAGGCGGGCACGGCGCTGCCGAAGATCGCCTTCGCGGGCCTCATGGTCCTGGGGTGCGCGATGTCCTACATATTCAAGGTGAGCAGCGTTCTGGTGGTGCTCTGCGGCGTGGCCGCCGGGGGCGTCTACTGGCTCCTTCAGCGGAGAAAGGGGGAGAGCGGCAAATGACCACCGTCCTTCAGCTCTTCTGGAGCTTCCTCCAGATCGGCTTCACCAGCTTCGGGGGGCTGTCCATGATCCCCCTCATCAACAGCGAGATGGTGGGCCACGGGTGGATGACCTCCACCGAGGTGTCCGACATCGTGGCCATCGCGGAGATGACGCCGGGACCCCTGGGGCTCAACTGCGCCACCTTCGCCGGGATCCGCGTAGCGGGCATTCTGGGTGCCCTGGCGGCAAACCTGGGGATGCTGACGCCCACCTTCACCGTCTGCGCGGCCGCCGCCGTGTTCTTCGAGCGGTTCAAGAAGAGCCGGGTCATGGGCGACATCATGACCGCCGTCCGCCCCGTCTGCATCGGCCTCATCTGGGCCGTCATCATCGACCTGTGCCTGACCAACTACACCGCCGGAGGGTCCGTCCAGTGGGCCGGGGTCCTCATCGGCCTCGGCGGGGCGTACCTGCTTTTACGCCGCCAGTGGAGCGTCCCCAGGGTCATCTGCCTCGCCGCCGCGCTGGGCATGATCTTCTGCAAGGCGGGGTGACCCCGGAGACGCGGAGAGCGGTCCATTATACTAATATCCAATCAAAACAAGACATTCACGACGGTCTTTTTAGCATCATACATCGTCAGCCGTCTTGGAAATACATACAGTATTCCCTGCGACGTCTTCCTTGTCTGACGCTAAAAATCCTCGCCGCTCGGTGTCTTCTTTCAATTGGATATCAGGGAACCTCTGAATAAATCGAAGTGCCGAGATTGGCGAGCAGATTTTTCGCCAGATGAAATCAAAAAATTGCGGGAATACTGTATGTATTTCAAAATTTTTTGATGAAATATGGCGGACAATATGCCGTCAAGATCGGTGCGGCGATTTGTTCAGAGGTTCCTTAGTATTACAATGATAAAGATCCCGCGCCGGATCGGAAGCCCGGCGCGGGATATCATTATAATATAAGGCCCTGTCAGGCGGCGGAGACGGCCTTTTTGCCGTCAGCCCCGTCCGCGTTCTCCGCGTCCCGCGCCTTTTTCTCCCCACGGGACAGCTCCCGGCAGGTGGAGCGGATGAGAAATACGGCGACGAGGAAAGTCAGCGCGTCGGAGACGGGCATGGACAGGAGCACTCCGTCCAGTCCCCAGAAGAGGGGCAGGAGCAGGGCGAAGCCCACGCCGAAGACGATCTCCCGGACCATGGAAAGCGCGGTGGAGGCCGCCGCCTTGCCCATGGCCTGCAAAAAGATGAAGCACGATTTGTTGATACAGGCGAACACCACCATGCACAGGTACACCCGGAAGGCTTTCAGGGCGAACCGGGTGTAATAGGCGCTCTCGTTGGCCGCGCCGAAGAGGCGTATCAGCGCCCCGGGGCAAAGCTCCGCCGCCAGCAGGGCCAGGACGCCCACAGCGGTTTCCGCCGCCAGGAGCCGCAGGAACAGCTCCCGGACCCGCCCCCGGAGCCCCGCGCCCATGTTGAACCCGGCGATGGGGATGCACCCGGCGGCCATACCCACCACCACGGAGATGACGATCTGGAAGAACTTCATGACGATGCCCACCACCGCCATGGGGATCTGGGCGTACCGGTCCTGCCCGAACACGGGATCCAGGGCCCCGTACCGGCGGATCATGTTGTTGATGGCGGCCATAGCGGCCACCAGGGAGATCTGGGAGAGGAAGCTGGTGATCCCCAGCGTCAACGTCCTCCCGATCACCCGCCGGTCGGGCCTGTAGTCCCCCCGTCCCGGCCTCACCGAGCGCATCCGGAGAAGGTACCAAACCGACAGCGCCGCCGTCACTGCCTGCCCCAGCACCGTGGCCAGCGCCGCGCCCGTCATGCCCCACCGGAGGGCGAAGATGAACACGGGGTCCAGGACGATGTTCACCGCCGCGCCCGCCAGCGTCGCCGCCATGGCGAATTTCGGCGACCCGTCGGCCCGGATCACCGGGTTCATCCCCTGCCCGAACACGTAGAAGGGGATCCCCAGGCTTATCCAGAAGAAGTACTCTCGGGAGTACCGGAAGGTCTCCTCATTGACCGTGCCGCCGAAGGCCGTGATGAGGGGATCTGACAGACAGAGGTAGACAGCCGAAATGAGCACGCCGCCGAGGACCAGCATCCCCACCGCGTTCCCCACGCTCCGTCTGGCGTCCTCCGGCCTCCCCCTGCCCAGGGAGAGGCTGACGAAGGCGCAGCACCCGTCCCCCGCCATCACCGCGAAGGCCAGGGCGATCACCGTCAGCGGGAACACCGCCGTGTTGGCCGCGTTGCCGCAGGACCCCAGGTAGGCCGCGTTGGCGATGAAGATCTGATCCACAATGTTGTAGAGAGCGCCCACCAGCAGGGAGATCACACAGGGCGCCGCGTACCGCCCCATGAGCTTCCCCAGGGGCAGCTCCCCCAAAGCTCTGTTCGTTTCCATGATCAATATATTTCCTTTCAGACATAAAAATAACGCGCCGGCATCCGATGAGCTGGTCTTACGCATCAGATGCCGCGCGTTCATTGTCATTATACCCCTCCCCGCCCGCCGCGTCAAAGGGCGTTCCGCACAAAAATTCAGGCGCTCTGTATTGTGCTCTTTGACAAAAGCGGGGCGCGGGAGTTGATATTTCCCCCAATCTTGGCCCCCGGAAGGGCGGTTCTTTCGCCAAAAAGGCAAAAGTAAAAAAGATTGGGAGTTTTTCAACGATTTAACTTGAAAAGTCCGGCGGGAAGTTATAAAATATAGGGCGAAGGCGGGGGATGGGAATGGTCAATATCGTGCTGGTGGAGCCGGAGATCCCACAGAACTGCGGCAACATCGCCAGAACCTGCGCGGCCACCCGGTCCCGTCTCCATCTGGTGAAGCCCCTGGGCTTTGACATCTCCGACCGGGCCGTGAAGCGGGCGGGTCTTGACTACTGGCATATGGTGGACATCACCGTGTACGAAAGTCTCGGCGAGTTCCTTGAAAAGCACGGGAACGAGGACCTGTGGCTCGCCACCACCAAGGCCCCCCAAAGCTACGACAGGGCGGCGTTCCGCGACGGGTGCTGGCTGGTCTTCGGCAAGGAGACGGCGGGGCTTCCCGAGTTTATGCGGGAACGGTATTTTGAAAAATGTATCCGCCTCCCCATGCGGGAGGACGCCAGGAGCCTGAATCTGGCAAATTCCGTGGCCGTTCTCTGCTACGAGGCCCTCCGGCAGCAGGGCTTCCCGGGCCTCTCCGGCGCCGGCGGCATGGCGCGGTAAGCGTGTTCCCGCGTCATAATTCCGGGGCCCCCGCAAAATCGAAGATTTTGTGGGGAGAGGAGGAGCCAAGCCTGCGCCTGAGGACGACCAACGGGAGTCCGAGGTTAAGCGGCTTGAGCGACGACGACGCGCATTTTCCCCTCGTGGGTTTTTATAAAATAATTTAAGGATTGGAGTATTGACATGAACTACAACAAGAAATCAGTCCGTGACATCGATCTTGCAGGCAAGAAAGTCCTCCTTCGCTGTGACTTCAACGTCCCCCTGAAGGGCGGAGTCATCACCAGCGACAAGCGCATCGTCGCCGCTGTCCCCACCATCAAGTATCTGCTTGACCAGGGCTGCGCCGTCATCGCCTGCTCTCACCTGGGCAAGCCCGAGCCCAGCTTCGAGAAGTGGGCCAAGAAGCAGGCCGAGAAGGGCAAGGCCCCCGAGGACCTGACCGAGGCCAAGTGGCAGAAGTCCCTGGAGGCCCTGTGCATGGAGCCTGTGGCAAAGCGTCTTTCCGAGCTGCTGGGCAAGGAAGTGATCCTGGCGGGCGACATCAACGTGGTGAACGACGATGTCAAGGCGAAGGCCGCCGCCCTGAAGCCCGGCGAGATCATGCTTCTCCAGAACACCCGTTACAACAAGGGCGAGACCAAGAACGATCCCGCGTTCGCGAAAGAGCTGGCCAGCCTTGCCGACGTCTACGTGTCCGACGCCTTCGGCGCCGTCCACCGCGCCCACGCCTCCACCGCCGGCGTCGCCGCCTACCTGCCCGCCGTCTCCGGCTTCCTCATCGAGAAGGAGCTGGGCGTCATGGGCAAGGCCCTGGCCGACCCCGACCGTCCCTTCGTCGCCATCCTGGGCGGCGCCAAGGTCTCCGACAAGCTCAACGTCATCTCCAATCTCCTTGAGAAGGTGGACACCCTCATCATCGGCGGCGGCATGGCCTACACGTTCCTGGCCGCCAAGGGCTACTCCATCGGCACCTCCCTCCTGGACGGCGACAAGCTGGACTACTGCAAGGACATGATGGCCAAAGCCGAGGAAAAGGGCGTCAAGCTCCTCCTGCCCGTGGACACCGTGGTGGCCTCCTCCTTCCCCAGCCCCATTGACGGCCCCGTGGAGGTGGAGACCGTCGCCTCCGACGCCATCCCCGCCGATAAGATGGGCCTGGACATCGGCGAGAAGACCCGCGAGCTCTTCGCCGCCGCCGTCAAGGAGGCCAAGACCGTCGTGTGGAACGGCCCCATGGGCGTCTTCGAGAATCCCACCCTGGCCGCCGGGACCGTCGCCGTTGCAAAGGCTCTGGCCGAGTCCGACTGCATCTCCATCGTGGGCGGCGGCGACAGCGCGGCTGCCTGCGAGCAGCTTGGCTTTGCCGACAGGATCACCCACATTTCCACCGGCGGCGGCGCGTCCCTTGAGTTCCTCGAGGGCAAGGAGCTTCCCGGTGTAGCCTGCCTGCTGGACAAATAAGGAGAAACAGAGCGTCATGAACAGAAAATACCGCAAGACCGTCATCGCCGGAAACTTCAAGATGAACAAGCTTCCCTCCGAGATCAAGGGCTACGCCGAGGAGATGAAGAACCTGGTCCCCCGCGCCCGCTGGTGCGAGACCGTGGTCTGCGCCCCTTTCGTGGACCTGGCCGCGGGGATGAAGTACCTGAAGGAGGCCCGCATCTCCGTGGGCGCCGAGAACATGAGCGAGCACCCCAGGGGGGCATACACCGGAGAGGTCTCCGGCGAGATGCTCCGGGATATGGGCGTCAAGTACGTGATCATCGGCCACTCCGAGCGCCGCCAGTATTTCGGCGAGACGGATCTTACAGTCAACCGGAAGGTCAAGGCCGCCCTGGAACTGGGCCTTCAGCCCATCGTCTGCGTGGGCGAGAGCGAGCAGCAGAGGAACCTGGGCCTCACCGAGAGCCTCATCAACTATCAGGTCCGCGCCGCCCTGGCGGGGGTCACCGACGAGCAGATCCGCAAGGTGGTCATCGCCTACGAGCCCATCTGGGCCATCGGCACCGGCAACACCGCCACCGCCGAGCAGGCCAACGAGGTCAACCGCTACATCCGCGCCATCATTCGCGGCCTGTACGGCGCCCGCATCGCCCGGGCCACCACCATCCTCTACGGCGGCTCCATGAACGAGAAGAACGCCTACGAGCTCCTGGCCCAGCCGGACATCGACGGCGGCCTCATCGGCGGCGCCTCCCTGGTTCCCGAAAAGTTCGCCGCCATCGTCATGGCAGCGAATCAGGAGTAATACTAAGGAACCTCTGAATAAATCGAAGTGCCGAGATTGGCGAGCAGATTTTTCGCCAGATGAAGGCAAAAAATTGCGGGAATACTTTGTGTATTTCAAAATTTTTTGACGAAATATGGCGGAAAATATGCCGTCAAGATCGGTGCGGCGATTTGTTCAGAGGTTCCCTAATATTCAATCAAAGCAAGACATTCGCAACGGTCTTTTTCGCGTCAAGCATCAAGATGCGGCTTGGAAATACATACAGTATTCCCGGTGCCGCCTTCCTCGCCTGACACGAAAAAATCCTCGCCGCTCGGTGCCTCATTTTAATTGAATATTAGTATAAGATCGTTTCCGTTGAAAAGGATTTTCCTCAATTTCCCCGCGCCCCCCGGCGCGGGGAAAATTTTTTTCTCTTCCATGCAATCGTTTGCCCTCCGAAAGCATCTATACTATGTCGAAACCAAAGGAAAGGGGGCGGCGCGGTGACGGATGAGGAGCTGGCGGCCCTGGTGCGGGAGCACGGCGGGGCCATGTTCCGGGCGGCCCGGTCCGTGACGGACTCGGACGCCCAGGCCGAGGACGCGGTGGGCCGGGCGGTGCTGACCGCCTTTGAAAAGCGCTCCTCCCTCCGGGACGAGCGGAAGGCCCGGCCCTGGCTTGTGAAGATCGCGGTCAACTGCGCCCTGGAGGACCGCCGGAGACAGGGGCGGCTCACGTCCCTGGAGGACCTGCCCGGGGACCTGCCGGCCCCGGAGACGGGGGAGACCTTCTCCGCCCTGCGGGAGGCGGTGTCCGCCCTGCCGGAGCCCTACCGCGCCTCGGTGACGCTCCACTACTACGAGGGCTTCTCCACCCGTGAGATCGCGGCCCTTCTGGGCCTGCGCCGGGGCACCGTCCTGTCGCGGCTCTCCCGGGCCAGGGAGATGCTGAAAAAGATGCTGGAGGAGGAAGAATGATGGATAAATTTGAAAACATCCTTTTCTGGAAGGCCCGGACCGAGTCCCCCGTCCCGCCTCAGGGCTTTGAGACGCGGCTGGAGGCCGCCATCGCGTCGGCCCGGGCGTCGGCGGCTGCCCGGACGGACGGACGCCGCCCCACGCGGCGGACGCGGCCCCTGTGGGCGGCCCTGGCGGCGGCGCTGGCGGTGTGCCTCATATCCGGCACGGCCCTGGCGGTGTCCCCGGCGCTGCGGGACCTCCTCTGGGGCGGCTTCGAGCCCTATGCCCAGGTGCTGGAGCCCACGGAGAAGAACACCGGTGTCTACGACGGCGTGGAGGCGAGGATCGTGTCGGCTCTCTCCGACGGGTACATCAACAGGATCCACCTGGAGATCCGTGACCTGACGGGCGACCGGGTCCGGCAGGCCTGGCGGGAATTTCAGGAAACCGGAGACAGGGATTTTCTGCGCGGTATCCGGTTCACGGTGCGGGCCCCGGAGGCTCTGCACATGGCCGTGATTTCTGGCGGCCGCGCCCCGGAGCCCATAGGATTTGACGAAGAGACGGGGACCATGACCCTGGAGGCCGCCAGCACCGCCCCCTTTCCCCCGGACATGGAGCGGGCGGCGTACGTGGACATCCTGACCGGCGCTTTCGGGACCGCGCCCGACACCGACCCCGGCGCCCCTCTGGCCCCGCCCGCCGGGAGCGAACCTCTCGGCAGTTACCCCCGGGAGGGCTGGCATCTGCAGGCGGCCCTCACCTCCATCCCCGTCAGGAGCGCGGACGTGGGCGCCGTGGCAGTGGCCCCAAAAAGCTGGAGTGCCTACCGGATAGACCCCGAGGGCGAATTTATGCCCGTGGAGCCGGAGGACCCCAATATGTACTTCCACACAGTCAACATCTCCCAACTCGGCGTCACCCTGAACCGGGACGGCGACCCCAACGAGGCGGGTAAGTATTTGGAGACCCGCGCCGCCCCCGATGAGCTCACCGTGACCTTCCGGGACGGCGCATCCGTGGCCCTGTCCGACGGCCTCTCCTCCGCCTTCTTCGCCGGGGATGTCCGGCGCGGCTCCGAGAGCTGGCTCTTCCCGGAGCCTCTGGACCCGGAGAGCGTCGTGTCCGTCACCCTGGGCGGCACGGTGATCGAGCTTCCGTAAAAACCGTCTTTTCCCCGCGTCCGCTTGGCGCGGGGAAATTTTTATGTCCCTCCGGGAACCTTTTTGGGGGTTGAACCGTCTATAGATGTCCGGACAGAGAGGAGGCGGGGCGTTGATAGACACGCGGGACGAATTTGTGGAGCTCATACGGGCGAACGCCCGCGCCATGTTCCGGGCGGCCCGGTCGGTGCTGGACTCGGACGCCCAGGCGGAGGACGCGGTGGGCGAGGCCATCCTGACGGCCTGGCAGAAGCTGGATTCTCTGCGGGACCCGAACGCGGCCAGGACGTGGCTGGTGAGGCTTGCGGTGAACAAGGCCATCGACGAGCGGCGGCGGACCTCCCGGCTCACCAGCACGGAGGAGCTTTTGGAGCTTGCCGCGCCGGAGCGGGCGGCCTCCCCCTGGGAGGCGGTGTGCGCCCTCCCGCCGGACCGCCGGACCGCGGTGGTGCTTTACTACTACGAGGGCATGAAGGTCCGGGAGATCGCGCGGGTGCTGAACATAAGCGTCGGCACGGTGAAGTCCCGGCTTGCACGGGCCAGGCGGGAGCTATGGGAAATGTTGAAGGAGGACGAATTGTGAATACATTTGACAGAAAATTCAAAAGAATGATCTCCGGCGCCGACGGGGTGCCGGAGGGGTTCGACGGCCGGGTGGAGGCGCGTCTTGCGTCCCTCCCGGAGAGGCGGACGGAGGCGGCCCCGGCGCGGACCTTCCGTCCCATGCGGAGACGTGCGGCGGCGGCTCTGGCGGCGGTGCTGGCGGTGTGCCTCATCTCCGGCACGGCCCTGGCGGTGTCGCCCACGCTGCGGGAGCTTCTCTGGGGCGGCTTCGAGCCATACGTACAAAATCTGGAACCCACGGCGGAGAACACCCACGTCTACGACAACGTGGAGGCAAGGATCGTGTCGGCCCTCTCCGATGGGTACATCAACGCCGTTCATGTGGAGCTTCGGGACCTGGAGGGCGACCGGGCAGGGGAACTGTGGCGGGAGTATCAGAGGACCGGCGTAAACGCGCTGGAAAAGGACGCCGTCTTTTCCCTCCATGCCGCCGCCGACGCGCTGGAGCAGATGCGGTCCATATTGGAGACGGGAAAATACGCGGGCGGCAGCGGCGGAACCGCGTTCCCGACGAGGCTCATCGGCTTCGACGGGGAGAGCGGCGTCCTGACGCTGGAGCTGGGCCGCTTCTCCGCCGCCCCGGAGCGGGAGAAAACGGCAAAGGTGGAGATCAACACCGGCGCCCTGGGGACGGAGCCCGTCACCGTCCGGCACGAAAACCCCGGCGTGCGCTGGAAGCAGACCACCGAGGCCAACGGCCAGGTGATAAAGGAGGAATCCGGCGTCGGCGACACCTGGACGGAGATCAAAAAGGGCTGGGTCCTGACCTGCGAGCTTGCCGCCCTGCCGGTGAGGACCGTGGAGACAAACGGCCTTGCCGTTGAACCGGCGGAGGCGTACCGGCTTGACGGCGGCAAGCGCCTGGCGCTTCCCACGGGCGGCGAAAGCATCCGTTTCGGCTCCGTGAAGCTCTCCCAGCTCGGCGTGACCCTGTGCGCGGAGGCGGAGGACGGCGTGAAGGCCCTGACGCCGCCCGCCAAAATGGCCGTGGTCCTCAAAAACGGCGAGGTCTTTGAACTGACCGGGCGCTTCAGAGCCGATTTCAACGAAAACAGCGGTGAAAGCAGGACCTTCTCCTGGCTCTTCCCCTCCCCCGTGGACCCCGAATCCGTCGCCAGCCTCACCCTGGGCGGCGTGGAGATCCCCCTGAACTGAGCAAATCCCATAACGCAAAAGCCGCCGGGCATCCCGGCGGCTCCTTTCATTTCTCCACTCTCTTCCTGAACCCCCGCGCCGCCAGCGGAAGGGACGCGGCGGACAGGGCGGCGGCCAGGAGCGGCAGGACGAACACCGGGACACGGCTGCCCATGGCCCGGGCGACGCCCATGGCGGCCTCCGGGGAGGACACGAACAGCGCCGCGCCCACCCCGGCGGTGACGGCGATGAAGGTGATGCTCAAGATCCGTCCCCTCGTCATGCCGAAGCGGAAATTGACGGGGGACACCACCGCCTGGATCAGCAGCGCCACGGCGGCGTAGACGCACAGCACCGCCAGGAAATCCGCCCCCTCGGGCTCCGCTATCCCCACAGCCCACCACACCAGCCGGAAGATCACCGAGACCGCCAGGGTCCCCGCCAGAAGCATCCAGCCCAGTACGTACTTCTCCGCCACGATCTGACGCCGGGAGTAGGGGAGCATCAGCGCCAGCACCTCCCACTTGCTCGTCTCATCCAAAGACATGAGCGTGGTGGTGGTCAGCAGGACGGAGTAGAGCACACCGAAGAAGAGGAAGTTCCCCCCGGGCAGGGCGCAGAAAATCGCCATCATGACGAGGAAGAGCTTCAATTGTGTACAAATCCAGTAGAGATCCTTTCTCAAAAGCGCCTTCATTCCCTGTTCCCCCTTGCGAAAAATACGATGACATCCTCTAGACTCGGCCTCTCCAGCGTCACGGCGGAGTTCACGAGCCTCCGCTCCACCAGGGCCTCCACGCCGTACTTGCCCCGGCGCACCCCGCGCACCGCCTCCTCCGGCAGAGACTCAAACTCCGCCTCCGTCACCCGCGCCATGGCGTAGTCCTCCAAAATTCTGTCCTTCTCCTGGCAGAGAAGCAGCTCCCCTTTGTGCAGGAAGGCCACATAGTCGCACAACTTCTCCAGGTCCGAGACGATGTGGGACGATATGAGCACCGACCGGTCCTCCCGGCGGGTGAAGTCCTCCAGGATGTCCAGGATCTCATCCCGCACCATGGGGTCCAGCCCGCCGGTGGGTTCGTCCAGCACCAGGAGCTTCGCGTCGTGGGACAGCGCCGCCGCCAGGGCAAGCTTCATCCGCATCCCACGGGAGAAGTCCTTGACCGGCTTCTTCTCCGGAAGTTCCAGCCGCTTCAGGTATTCCCCGTAGGCCCCCGCGTCCCAGCGGGAGTAGGTGTCCGCCATCACCCGGCCGATCTGCCGGGCGTTCAGACTGGTTGGGAAGTGGGCCTCGTCCAGCACCACGCCGATGTCGTCCTTGATTTTGGTAAATTCCGGGCTCCGCGCGTCGGCGCCCAGTACCCGCGCCTCACCGGAGCTGGGCGCGGACGCGCCCATAATGAGGCGGATGAGGGTGGACTTGCCCGCCCCGTTCTCGCCCACCAGCCCCAGGATGGCCCCCTCGGGCAGGGTGAATTTTACATTTCTCAGCTCAAATCCGGGGTAGACCTTCCCCAGATTGCGCACCTCTATCGCGTTCATAGTTCCTCCTCGCTGAGTGTTTTCAGCATTTTTACAAGCTCCTCCGGGGAAACGCCGGCGGACCGCCCCAGCGTCAGCGCCTGCCGCAGGGAATCCTCGATCTGGGCAAGCCGCCGCTCCCGCAAAAGCGCGGCGCTGGTCCCCGCCACAAAGGACCCCTTCCCCGGCACTGTCTCGATGTACCCGTCCCGCTCCAGCTCCTCAAAGGCCCGCTTGGTGGTGATGACGGAGATCCGCAGATCCTTGGCAAGCCCCCGTATGGATGGCAGCGCCTCCCCCGGCTTCAGCTCCCCGGAGATGATGGCCCCCCGTATGGCCTCCCCCACCTGTTCGTAGATCGGTCGGGGATCGGAATTTGTTATGATGATGTTCATGGTGTACCTCGCAGTCGACTGTATATATACAGTATACACGGTATGTACGGTTTGTCAATAGGGAAAATGAAAAATTTTTTCGGATGCCGTCCGAAAGGGACGGCGGGGGGTCTTCTTTTCTCTCTTTTGTTCCGTGGCGGAGAAATGCCACTGCACAAAAGAGAGAAAAGAAGCAAAAGAGAGAAAAGGCCGGTGAGGGCCCGGCGATAGTCCGGGCCCGGCGCTTCGTAACGCGGGTCGGCTTCCGCGTTCCGTGTCTGTACGCCTGGGTGGAACCATAGCCGCGCGGTCCTAAGACTTAATTGGTTCCAGCATCAACTTCGCTTGGCCGCTTACGCTGGCGGTGGACGGTAGGCGGATGGCTCTGTTTGGGGCCGCGCTTTGTGGGGGGGTGTTGTGGAGCCCGTTCTGGGGCGTGTCTGTTGTCTGGGGGGTCACGTCGCTCTTCAATAAGGTTTTTCAAAATATCTTTGCCGAAGGCAAATTCATTTTGAAAAGAATTTTTATTCCCGAAAGGGGAGGAATGCGTTCCCGGTCCTCCCGTGCGGCGTACAGCCCCGGATGACAACCGTTTCAAGGCGGGCCCCACAACGACCGCCCACAAAGCGCGGCCCCAAACAGAGCTACCCATCCCCTGACAACCACCGACGTAAGCGGCCAAGCGAAGTTGATGCAGAAACCAATTAAGTCTTCGGACCGCGCGGCTATGGTTCCTCCCAGACGTACCGACCCCCACCGCGTGAGCCGACCCGCGTTACGAAGCGCCAACCCCGGACACCCACCAACCCCAACCGGCCTTTTCTCTCTTTTGCTTCTTTTCTCTCTTTTGTGCAGTGGGCCCCCGCCCACGGAACAAAAGAGAGAAAAGAAGACCCCCCGTCCGTCCGCCCCCGGACGGACTTCCCCCCCAAGATGTGGTATCCCCGGAATAATGCTGAAACTTTTTATTAAATTTCTGCAAAATTGATTTAACTCCCGGGGGAAGTGTGCTATAATGCTTTTATCTATGTGACCTGGAGCCGGGAGGGGGAGAGTCGGACATGGCGGGGAAAATCGAGCTTCTTTCGCCCGCGGGGAGCGCCGAGGGCGTGGCCGCCGCGGTGCAGTCCGGGGCGGACGCGGTATATCTGAGCTTTTCGGCGGGAGAGAAGCGGGAGTCCTGGGAGCTTTCCGAGGACGAGCTGGGCCGGGCGGCCCAGTTCTGCCGGGTCCGGGGCGTGAAGGTGTATGTGTGCCTGGACTTCCCCGCCGCCGACGACTGGTTCCCCGTGGCCCTGGAGCACGCCCGCAGGGCCTCCCGTATGGGGGCCGACGCGCTGGTGGTCAGCGACATCGGCCTCATCTGGGCCCTCCGCCGGGCTCTCCCCTCCATGCCCATCCACGCCGGGGAGGCGCTGGGCATCCACGACTCGGACGGGGTGAAGCTGTGCGCCGCCATGGGCGTCACCCGGGTGGCCGTGGCAAGGGAACTGAGTTTGGAGGCGCTGCGGAGGATCTGCCGGGAGGCGTCCATCGAGATCGAGTACCCCGTCCACGGGCCCCTGTGCCCGGCCTACGCCGGGCAGTGCCTGCTTCCCACTCTCAGGGGCGGCGGCGCGGGGCCGTGCCCCCACTGGTGCCTGAAGGAATTCGCCGCCGGGACGAAGGAGCGCCACCCCCTGGCCATGAAGGACAACTGCCTTCTTGCAAAGCTGGAGGAGTTGCGGGAGGCGGGCGTTTCCGCCGTGCGCATCGACGGGCGGGAGAGGCGTCCCGAGTACGCCGCCGCCGTCACCGGGGTCTACTCCAGGGCCTTGGGCACGGGCCGACGCCCCCCGAAGGAGGACCTGGAGCTTCTGGAAAACGCCTTCCCCGCCGGGGGCTTCACCTCCGGGTACCTGACGGGCGGGGATTTTGCCGATATGCTGGGCGCCGCCGGGGAGGAGCCCCGAGGGGACACCCCCTTCTACACGGCGGTGCGGAAAAATTACCTGAACCACGAGTACCAGCGGGTGCCGGTGACCTTCGAGGCGGAGTTGAGGCTGGAGACGCCCTTCACCCTCACCGCCCGGGACCGGGAGGGCAACGTTGTCTCCGGCGAGGGTTCCGCCACGCCGGAGCTGGCCTTCCACAGCGAGCTGACCCCCGCCATGGTCCGCACGGAGCTGTACAACACCGGGGGCACACCCTTCGTCTGCGACGGGGTCACCTGCCGGATACAAAAAGGCATTTACATGGACCCCGCCGAGCTGGGGCCCGTCCGGGATAAGCTCCTCCGGGAGCTGATGCTCCGCCGCACCGGCTTCACCCCCAGGGCCGAGAGCCGGGAGATGGAGCTGCCGCCCTACCCCTCCCCCACCGATCCGCCGGTGCTGACGGTTTCTGTGCTGAAATGTTCGCAGCTGTCGAACCGCATCCTGCGGCTGGCCCCGCCGGTGGTCTACCTGCCCCTGGAGGAGGCGGCCTCGGGGGATAAGCGGCTGGAGCCGTTTCTGGACGACAGGCGCGTCTCCGTCTGCGTTCAGCTGCCTCCCGTGTTGTACGATTCGGAGCTGGGAAAAATAACCGGCCTCCTGCTGAAGGTCCGCCAGATGGGCGTCACGGAGGCCGCCGTCTCCAACCCCGGCCACATCGTCTTCGCCCGGAAGCTGGGCTTCGCGGTCCGGGGGGACACGGGCCTCAACGTGCGCAACTCCGGCGCTCTGGCGGTACTGCTGAGCCTGAAGCTCAAATCCGCCGCCCTGGCCATGGACCTGAACGCGCCCCGGGTGCGGGGGATGAAGAAATATCTGGACACCGAGCTTGTGGTCTACGGACGTATGCCCCTGATGGTCACCGCCGGATGCCTCATCCGGGCCAGGACCGGCGTCTGCTCCTGCGACACGGCCCTGAGCTTCCCGGACTCCCAGGGCTTTGAATGCCCGGTGACCAGGGGCTTCGAGTGTCGGAACACCCTGTGGAGCTCCCAGAAGCTCCACCTCATCCGCCGGAGCCGCGAGTATCTGTCCGCCGGACTCTGGGGCGTGCGCCTGGCTTTCACCACCGAGAACGCCGACGAGTGCGCCAGGATCTGCGAGCGGTACCTGGAGCTGGGCTCCTACGAGCCCGGGACCACCACCGAAGGGAAATTCTGAATTTTGATATACATTACATCTTTTATTTCCACGAGACAGGAGTTTTTTCGATGATCGTTCTGGCGTCCGCCTCCCCCCGCCGGAGGGAGCTGCTTGCGAATATGGGCATCCGGGATTTCGCCGTCCGCCCCTCCGCCCACGAGGAGCCCTTTGACCCGGCCCTGGAGCCGGGGGAGGCCGTGGAGCGGATCGCGCTTGCGAAGGGGCGGGACATCGCCGCCTCCGTGTCCCCCGGGGATGTTGTCGTGGCGGCGGACACGCTGGTTTTTCTGGACGGGCGGCCCCTGGGCAAACCCCGGGATGAGCCGGACGCGGCAGGTATGCTCCGGGCCCTGTCGGGGCGGGAACACACGGTGATCACCGGCCTTGCCGTATTGCGGGACGGGGCGGCGTACACCGCCCATGAGGCCACGTCTGTCCGGTTCCTGCCCCTTTCCGAGGCGCAGATCGGGTGGTACGTGTCCACCGGCGAGCCTCTGGACAAGGCGGGGGCCTACGGCATACAGGGGCTGGGTTCCATGCTGGTGGAGGGGATCCGGGGGGACTACTTCAACGTGGTGGGCCTGCCCGCGGCGCGGCTTGCGAAGCTCCTGGGGCTGGCCGGATACAACGTTTTTTCAAAGGGTGAGAGAGGTTGAAGGATTTTATCTCCAAAAAGGTGATCTATATTGGCCTTGCGGCCATCCTAGTGGCCGTCCTGGCCGCCGTCACCATGGCGCTGACGGGCGGGAGCGCGGGCTTCGCGGCCATGCTGTCCGAGCCCTTCTTCAAGCCGGTGAAGAGCGCCATGACAAGTCTTGTGGGCTCTCTGGAGCACATCTACGGGTACCTCTACCGGTACGACGAGCTGGAGACGGAGAACGCCGCCCTGAAGGTGCGCGTCGCCCAGCTGGAGCAGGAGTACCGGGAGTACACGGAGATCAACGAGGAGAACAGCCGTCTCCGTTCCCTCCTGGGCTTCGTGGAGCGCCACGAGGAGATGAAGCTGGAGCCCGCCACCCTCATCAGCTGGACCGCCTCCAACTTCTCCTCCTCCTTCACCGCCAGCAAGGGGTCCTCCTCCGGCATTGAGCTCTACGACCCGGTGGTGGACGAGTACGGGTACCTGGTGGGCCAGGTCACCTCCGTCACCGACTCCACCTGCGTGGTCTCCACGGTCATCGACACCACCCTGAGCCTGGGCGC
The DNA here is from genome assembly GCA_947624585.1 of uncultured Oscillospiraceae bacterium. Lineage (GTDB taxonomy): Bacteria > Bacillota > Clostridia > Oscillospirales > Oscillospiraceae > RUG626. Next base: position 46,668 of record CANQKZ010000003.1, read on the forward strand.
GCAGATGAGCGAGAACGGCGAGACGGGCGTTGCCGGGGGCGACTTCGAGCTCCTCAAGCAGGGGGATCTGAAGCTGTCCTACATCGGCGACAGCACCGACGTGGTCATCGGGAGCACCGTGGTCACCTCCGGTTCCGGCGGGGTCTACCCGGCGGGGCTGGTCATCGGCTCCGTCTCCGGCGTGGCGGTCAGCTCCTCCGGCCTCGACCCTTACGCTATCGTGGAACCGGCGGCGGACATCGAGAACCTGGTACACATCTATGTCATCCGCGACTTCGCTGTCAGCGAGTGAGGGGGGCGGCGGTATGCTCAGACGTAAAAACAGCGCCCCGGTGAAGGCGCTGATCCTGGCCCCCTATCTCCTGATCCTGTACATCCTCCAGTCCACGCTCTTCACACACATCGAGCTTCTGGGCGTAAAGCCCCTGCTCCTGCCCGTGGCGGCGGCGGGGATCTCCCTCTTCTGCGGGAGGGTGGAGGGCGGCGTCTTCGGCCTCTTCGCCGGGATCCTCATGGACCTCTCCTACAACCAGCTCACCGTCCAGTTCACGCTTTTGCTCACGTTCCTGGGCGTCCTCCTGGGGCTTTTGTCGGACACCGTCCTGGTCCAGGGCTTCCCCTCCTTCCTCCTCAGCTGCGTGCTGGAGCTGGCCCTCATCTCCGTCTATCAGGTCCTGTCCGCCGCGGTCCTCCACAGCGCCCCCATGGCGGCCGCCGCCGGGGTGGGCCTTAGGCAGACGGCCTACTCGCTCCTCTTCTCCCTGCCCGTCTACTACTTCTCCCGCTTCTACTGCCGCGTCACAAGGCAGGGACGGGGGATTTGACCGGCATTCGTTTCTCCTGTGAGGTGAAGATATGGAAAAATACGTAAAGCCCTCCCGTCTCATCGCCATGGCGCTGGTCCTGGCGGTACTGCTCACCGTCTACGCCCTGACGCTCTACCGCATCGAGGCGCTGGACGTGAAGGCGCTGACGGACACCTCCGGCAGCCTCACCGCCGTCACCACCACGGTGAAGGCGGCCCGGGGACCCATTCTGGACAGGAACGGGACGCTGCTGGTGTCGGACCGGGAGGTCCACGACATCACTATCGTCCGCACCTCCCTTCTCCGGGAGGAGGACCCCAACGGCACGGTGCTGAAGCTCCTGAACAAGGCCGACGAACTGGGCGTGGAGCACACGGACACCTTCCCCGTCACCACCACCGCCCCCTTTGAGTTCGACGCCTACGCCTCCAACACCCAGAGGAGCTGGATGACGGAGTATTACAAATATTTCAAGAACACCCTGGAAACCTACTTCGAGCGGCCCATGGACTACTCGGACGCCAACGCGGGGCTCACCGCCACGGAGCTCATCAGTTGGATGCGGGAGCACTACTCCATCCCCTACACCGTCCCGGCGGAGGACGCCCGGCGGATCATCGGCGTCCGGTGGGAGCTGGAGGTGCGGGTCCCCGTCCAGACCAACGACTACGTCTTCGCCGAGGATGTGCCCGACGAGCTGGTGAGCTTCATCGCCGAGCAGAACATGACGAGCGTGGTCATCTCCACCCGCTCGGTCCGGGAGTACCACACCGACCACGCGGCGCACCTCCTGGGCTACGTGGGCGCCATGACCCGGGACCAGTACAACGACACCTACAAGGCCCTGGGCTACCCCCTCAACGCCCAGGTGGGCCAGTCCGGCGTGGAGGCGGCCTTTGAGGAGTACCTTCACGGCACCGACGGGAAGATGACCGTCTACCGGGACGCCTCCGGCGCCGTCAACGACGTGGTGACCCAGACCCAAGCCCGGGCCGGAAACTGCGTGTTCCTGACCATCGACATCGGCCTCCAGGCGGCCACCGAGGCGGCGCTGGAGACCACCATCACCGAGATGAATGCCCAGCGTCTCCAGGAGGCCGAGGAGAACACCCCCTCCAACGAGGCGTATCAGGAGCCGGAGCTGGCGAAGGGCGGCGCGGCCGTGATGCTGGAGGTGGACACCGGCGAGGTGCTGGCTATGGCGAGCTACCCCTTTTACGACCCCGCCGACTACTACACCAACTATTCGGAGCTTTCCTCCGACACCGACAGGTCCCCGCTGACCAACAGGGCCATCGCCGGTATCTATAACCCCGGCTCCACCTTCAAGATGGTCACCGCCTACGCGGGCCTCTCCGGCGGGACCATCACCACCGAGACCACCTTCGACTGCACCGGCCGGTACATGGAGTACGCCGCCAACCTCTACACGCCCCGCTGCACCGGCCGCCACGGGCCTTTGAACGTGGTGGGCGCCCTGGAGAAGTCCTGTAACGTGTTTTTCTTCTCTCTGGGCGACAAGATGGGCATCAACCGCATGGAGGAGACCGCCCGGCTCTTCGGCTTCGGCGAGCGCACGGGCATCGAGCTCAACGACAAGGCCGGTTACGTGGCATCCCGTGAGCGCAAGAAGCAGGTCCTGCCCGACGAGGGCTGGTACGCCGCCGACACGCTGATGACCGCCATCGGACAGGGCTACAGCCAGTTCACCCCGGTGCAGATGGCAAACTACGTGGCCACCATCGCCAACGGCGGCACCCTCCGGAACCTGACCATGCTGCGCAACGTGTCCAGCTTCGACTATTCCGACATCCTCCTCAAAAAGGAACCCACCGTCCGCCGGGTCATCGACGACTCCAACGGGTACATCCCGGTGCTCCAGCGGGGTATGCGGGCCGTTGCCAGGACCGGCACCGCCCGGTTGGCCCTGGCCAACTACCAGGTGGAGGTGGCGGCCAAGACCGGCACCGTCCAGTCCGACACCTCCGACGTGAACGACGGCGTTTTCGTCTGCTTCGCGCCCTACAACGACCCCGAGATCGCCATCGCCGTGGTGGTGGAGAAGGGCGGCTCCGGCTCCGCCATCATCCAGATCGCCAAGGACATGATGGACGCCTACTTCTCCGACTCCGGCCTCTCCGCCCAGAGCATCTACACGGACAATTCCCTCATGCGGTGACGGGCTTCCGGCAAAACGCTTTTTTGCATGGTAAATTGATTCGCTTTATCGCTAAATCGTTTGAGAATTTGTGGATTTTGCCCAAAATCTTGAAGCAATTTCCTGAAAATATCCGAAATGTGAATAAGAATTTCCCTGATTCCGCTTGCAAAAACGGGACACTTCATATATAATTCCAAGTGGGGGGTCATATGGGTACATCGATCGTGATAGCCTCCGGCAAGGGCGGCACCGGCAAGACGGCCAGTACCGCCGCCATAGGCTCTTTTCTGGCGCGCTCCGGGCACAGGACCCTGTGCGTGGATATGGACGCGGCCCTTCGCAACCTGGACCTGACGCTGGGCCTCGCGGAGCGGGTCGCCTTTGACTTCGTGGACGTGCTCTCCGGGCGCGTCTCCCATTCCGACGCGGTGACCGCCCACCCGGACATCGACAATCTCTTCTTCCTCTCCGCCCCCACGGACCTTCCGGGGGAGGAGACGGCGGAGAACTTCCGGGAGCTTCTGGGGACCCTCACCGGGGAATACGAGTACGTCCTTCTGGACTCCCCGGCGGGCATCGGTCCCGGTTTCCGGCTGGCCGCCGCCGGAGCGGACATGGGGATCGTGGTGGCGACCGGCGACATCTCCAGCCTCCGGGACGGACAGCGCACCGCCCAGGAGCTTCGCGCTCTCGGTGTTTCGGAGATCCGCCTGCTGGTCAACCGCGTCAGCCCCCGGACCTTCCGGCGCATCCGCCGCACGGTGGACGACGTGATCGACACCGTGGGCGCCCGCCTCATCGGCGTGGTCAGCGAGGACAACGCCGTCTCCATGGCGGGAAATCTGGAGGCGCCCCTTATCAACTACGGCGCCCGCCGCGCCTGGGGCCAGTTCAAAAACGTGGCCGCCCGCCTCACCGGGGAAAAGGTGAAGCTCTCCCGGTTGTGAGAGACGGGGACTTTTGGCTTTGTAAGATATTTCAATTTTTAATTTATAAAGGCTGGTGACGGTATGAACATTGCATTGATGGCACACGACAGGAAGAAGGAACTGATGGTGCAGTTTTGCATCGCCTACTGCGGGATCCTATCCCAGCACTCCATTTGCGCCACGAACACCACCGGACGGCTCGTGAAGGAGGCCACGGGCCTGCCCATAGACCTGTACTTGTCCTGCGATCAGGGGGGAGATCAGCAGATGGCGGCGAGGCTCGCCTACAACGAGCTGGACCTGGTGCTGTTCTTCTCCGACCCCACCGACCCCAGGGCGATGGCCTCCACCAACAAGATCGGAAGACTGTGCGACCAGCAGAACGTGCCCTTCGCCACCAACGTGGCCACCGCCGAGGTGCTGATCCGGGGCCTGAAGGACGGGATGCTGGACTGGCGCGACATCGTGAACCCCAAGAAGTGACGCGGTCCGCCGCATGAGCGCGGCGCGAAAAGGAAAATCACAAAACAGAAGATCATTCCCCCGCTTTTTCGGGCGGGGGCTTTGTTTGCGAAAGGACATTTATTCATGGAACGCATAAAACCCCACACTCTCTCCGGCTTCATGGAGCTTCTGCCCGGGGAGCAGGCGCTGATGGACCGCATTACGGACACCGTCCGCCGGGTCTACGGCCTCTACGGCTTCACCGCCCTGGACACGCCTCTCATCGAAAGCTCCGACGTGCTCTTAGCCAAGGGCGGCGGGGAGACGGAGAAGCAGATCTACCGCTTCCGGAAGAGCGACAGCGATCTGAGCCTCCGGTTCGACCTGACGGTGCCTCTGGCGAAGTACGTGGCCCTGAACTACTCCAAGCTCACCTTCCCCTTCCGCCGGTACCAGATCGGCAAGGTCTACCGGGGCGAGCGCCCCCAGCGGGGCCGGTTTCGGGAGTTTTACCAGGCGGATATCGACGTCATCGGCGACGGGTCCCTCGACATCATGAACGAGGCCGAGGTCCCCTCCATCATCTACCGGGTGTTCACGGAGCTGGGACTTCACAAATTCGTCATCCGGGTCAACAACAGGAAGATCCTCAACGGCTTCTACGATATGCTGGGCCTCTCCGGCAAGTCCGGGGACATCATGCGGACCGTGGACAAGCTGGAGAAGATCGGGCCCGAGAAGGTGAAGGCCATTCTCCGCGGCGATTTCGGGATCCCCGAGGATGCGGCAAATCAGATTTTGGACTTTATGGCGATTCGCGGCGCCAACGACGAGGTGCTGGAGAGTCTGGCGGGATACCTGGGAAAGAACGAAACCTTTGACCGGGGCTTTACGGAGCTGAAGACGGTGGTCATGTACCTCAAAGCCTTCGGCGTGCCGGAGGACCATTTCGCGGTGGACCTGACCATCGCCCGGGGGCTGGACTACTACACCGGCACCGTCTACGAGACGCAGATGACGGACCACCCGGAGGTGGGCTCCATCTGCTCCGGCGGCCGGTACGACGACCTGGCGGGGTATTACACCGACAGGGCCCTGCCCGGCGTGGGCATCTCCATCGGCCTTACGCGGCTCTTCTTCATCCTCAGCGACTGCGGACTTCTGAACACGGACCTGCCCACCGCCCCGGCGGACGTGCTGATTTTGCCCATGACGGAGGACCGGGCCTTCGCCGTGGAGGCCGCCACCAAATTCCGGGAGGGCGGCGTCAGGACGCAGATCTATTCCGAAAATAAGAAGTTCAAGGCCAAAATGGCCTACGCCAACCGCCTGGGCGTGCCCTTCGCCGTCCTTTTGGGCGAGGACGAGATTCGTGAGGGCCGGGTGTCCTTAAAGGACATGACCACCGGCTCCCAGGAGCTTCTGACGGTGAAAGAGGCCGTCCGCCGGGTGACGGAGGCCGCGGCTGTCCGCCGAGCCGCCGCGCCTGTCAGGGAATGAGCCATGTCCCTCAAACACACGCTGACCGTTCTGCTCATCCTGCTCATCGCCGTGGCGGTGGTGGGCCTCGTGCTGTGCCGCCCCATGTCGGCGGAGCGGTACGCCAAAGGCGTCTTCAACCTGGCCGCCGTGGACGGGGCCTACGTCACCGCCTGGGAATACGCCCCGGAGGGGACGGAGCCGGAGGAGCTTCTTCTGAACACCGAGGACAGGACCCTGTCGCGCCTCACGGACCTCTTCGACGGCAAGGGCTTCGGCATGACGCCGGGGGGGCTCTTCGACCATGAGCTCCCGGAGCCGGAGGCCGGGGATATCTGCTGGCGGGTCACCCTCCAGTGTACCGTCTCCGACAGCTCCCTCACCGCCGAGTACCGGGGCGGCGAGCTGATGCTCACCGGCAGCGGCTCCACCCTGGTCACCGCCCAGGACAAGGACGAGTGGGCGCGGGACGTCTTCGACCTCATCGCCCCCCTCTTCCCGGAGCCGGAACCGGCGGAGGACGGGGACGTACAGCAGTAAAATACAAATTCTTCCATAAACTACAGATTCGGAGTGATACAGCTATGGTTCAATCACGCACACACACCTGCGGGGAGCTCCGCATGGAGCACGTGGGGCAGCCTGTCCGGCTCGTGGGGTGGATGGAGAACGTCCGCGCCGTCAGCGCGGGCCTGGCGTTCCTGGTCCTGCGGGACTTCTACGGCACCACCCAGGTTGTGGTGGAGGACGAGGCGCTGCTTACGAAGGTGCGCGGCTGGAATAAGGAGTCCACCATCTCCGTCACCGGTACCGTCCGGGAGCGCAGCAGCAAGAACCCCAACCAGCTCACCGGCGACATCGAGGTGGTCCCAGAGGAGATCGAGCTTCTGGGCCGCTGCCGCTATAACGAGCTGCCCTTCCAGATCAACCGCTCGAAGGAGGCCGACGAGGCTATCCGCCTCAAATACCGCTACCTTGATCTCCGCAACCCGGAGGTCAAGGCCAATATCGTCCTGCGCTCCAAGGTGGTGGCCGCTCTGCGCGCGGCCATGATCGACGAGGGATTTCTGGAGATCACCACCCCCATCCTCACCGCCAGTTCCCCCGAGGGCGCCAGGGACTACCTGGTGCCAAGCCGCAAGCACCCCGGCAAGTTCTACGCCCTGCCCCAGGCCCCCCAGCAGTTCAAGCAGCTGCTGATGACCTCCGGCTTCGACCGGTACTTCCAGATTGCCCCCTGCTTCCGGGACGAGGACGCCCGTGGCGACCGGTCCCCCGGCGAGTTCTACCAGCTGGACATGGAGATGGCCTTCGCCGACCAGGAGGATGTGCTGGCCGTCTTAGAGCGGGTGCTGGTGCCGGTCTTTGAAAAATTCGGCAAGTACAGCCGCGTCTCCCAGGCCCCTTTCCGCCGCATCCGGTATAACGACGCGCTGGAAAAGTACGGCACCGACAAGCCGGACCTGCGCATCGACCTGGAGATTCAAGACGCCACCGCTCACATGTCCCCCATCGGCTTCGGCCCCTTCGAGGGCCAGACCGTCAAGGCCATTGTGGTCACGGACTTCACCGCCACCCGCAAGCAGATCGACAGGCTCTGCGCGGACGTGGAGGTCCAGGCCGGACAGAAGCCCTACTGGTTCCGCCTGGACGAGAAGGGCCAGGTGGTGGGCGGCATCGCCAAATTCGTGGAGCCGCATAAGGAGGCCGTTATCTCCGCTCTGGACCTGAAGCCCGGGTGCTTCGTTGGCCTCAGTGCCGGGAAGCTCAGCGCCGCCCAGAAGACGGCGGGCGTGATGCGCGTAAAGCTGGGCGCCCTCTGCCCCAACCACATGGACAGGGAGCAGTACGCCTTCTGCTGGATCGTGGACTTCCCCATGTACGAGATCGGTGAGGAGTCCGGGGAGCTTGAGTTCTGCCACAACCCCTTCTCCATGCCCAACGGCGGCCTGGAGGTGCTGAAGAAGGCCGCCTCCGGGGAGCTGGACCCCCTGACCATCACCGCCTTCCAGTACGACCTGGTGATCAACGGCTACGAGTCCGCCTCCGGCGCCGTTCGTAACCACGACCCGGAGATCATGATCGAGGCATTCAAGCTGGTTCGCCTGGGTGAAGAGGACGTGAAGAGCAAGTTCCCCGCCATGTACAACGCCTTCTGCTACGGCGCGCCCCCCCACGCGGGCGCCGCCCCCGGCATCGACCGGATGATCATGCTCCTCACCGGCGAGGATCTGATCCGCGAGGTCATCGCCTTCCCCATGAACAAGTCCGCCCAGGACGTGATGATGGGCGCCCCCGGCGAGGTCACGGACAGGCAGCTTGCGGAGCTGTCCATCGCCGTCACCGCCCACGAGGAGTGAGATGCTCACAGAGCGCTGTTTCGGCCCCTACAGGACAGAGATCGACCCGGACGCGGCGCGGGAGTTCTATCGGCGCTTCCCCGGCTGGGACTGTGCCTGCGGCCACTGCCGGAATTTCCTGGCCCTGGCCCGTGGCCGCCGCCTGCCGGAGGACATCCTGACTGTGCTGGACGGTCTCGGCATCCCGCCGGAACGGGCAAGCTACGTGCTGATGCTGTGTCCGGGGGAGGACGGACTTCTCCGCTATGAATTTGGCTGCCGCCTCCCCGGCCGCGTCCTCAGCGGCCCTGAGCGTGGAGACGGCGGCGGCATTTGGTGCGGCCGCGAACCGGACCCCTCCGCCGACTGCGGCATCCAGGAGCCATGCTTCGATCTCATGTTCTTCCGCGACCTGCCCTGGGTGCTGGACGAGCCGGTGGAGGGACCGGCGGAAAATTGAATCCACCCCCCGGACCGCTTTCCGGGGGATTTTTGGCGTCTTTTCCGTTTTCCTGTTGACCGGATGTATGCGGTTCCGGTATAATATCCTCATCAAAACATTTTGGGAGGTACATTTTTATGATCTACGAAAGACGGCCCGAGGACATGACCCGCGTCACGACGCCAGAGCTGGCGGAAGCGTTCATCGCGGAGCAGGTGGAGGCTCTGCGGGAGCAGATCGGGGAAAAGAAGGTCCTGCTGGCCCTGTCCGGGGGCGTGGACTCCTCCGTGGTGGCGGCGCTGCTCATACGGGCGGTGGGCAGACAGCTCGTATGCGTCCACGTCAACCACGGCCTTCTTCGCAAGGGCGAGCCGGAGCAGGTGATCCAGGTATTTCGCAACGAAATGGACGCCAACCTCATCTACGTGGACGCCTCCGACCGGTTCCTGGAGAAACTTGCGGGCGTCACGGACCCGGAGCGCAAGCGCATGATCATCGGCGGCGAGTTCATCGAGGTCTTCGCCGAGGAGGCCAGGAAGCTGGACGGCATCGAATTTCTGGCCCAGGGCACCATCTGGCCCGATATTCTGGAGTCCGAACGGGGCATCAAGGCCCACCACAACGCCGGGGGTCTGCCGGAGGACATGAAGTTCGAGCTGGTGGAGCCGGTGAAGATCCTCTTCAAGGACGAGGTCCGCGCGGTGGGCAAGGCCCTGGGCCTGCCCGACAGCATGGTCTACCGCCAGCCCTTCCCAGGCCCCGGCCTCGGCGTCCGGTGTCCCGGCGCCATCACCCGCGACAGGCTGGAGGCGGTGCGCGAGTCCGACGCCATCCTCCGGGAGGAGTTCGCCAAGGCCGGTCTGGAGGGCAAGGTCTGGCAGTACTTCACCATCGTCCCCGACTTCAAGACCACCGGCGTCAAGGACGGCAAACGCGCCTTCGAGTGGCCCGCCGTCATCCGCGCCGTCAACACCCGCGACGCCATGACCGCCACCGTCGAGCCCATCCCCTTCGACCTGATGAACAGAATCGTAGACCGCATCACCCACGAGGTCCCCGGCATCAACCGCGTCCTGTACGACTACACCCCGAAGCCTACGGGGACGATTGAGTGGGAATAACTGACAAAACCCGCAAAGCCTTGAAAACACTGGGTTTTTGAAGCGGAAACGGGGCATT
>CANQKZ010000004.1 GCA_947624585.1 uncultured Oscillospiraceae bacterium
ACCGGCCTGCTTTTTAAGCGGCCTATTTCTATTGCCTCCCGCCTTCCGTAAACAACGGTTCCAATATACCGCTCGTCTCGAAGGATAGGCCGCTGTCAGGTATTTCTTCTCGGTCTGTTCCGCAGATACCTCAGCGGCCGGGATGACAGGATTGACCTTTCTCCTTGTCCTTGCCATTATACTGCCTCCTTAAGATTGGCTTGCTTCACAATGCCTATTTGCCATGTGTATTCATCTCGCCAGCGCGGAAGGACCTCTATCGTGCCATCCTCATAAACCATGATACGGTCTATAAGTTTGACGACCACGGTGCGGTCAAGCGCCGTGATGCTCCGATACTTCTTAAATTCTTCAATCCAACTTGTATCCGTCACATGGTCTTTGATTTTGGTGAGCCGTTCCTGCAAGGTGTCCATCTGCTTTTCCGCTTCATTGGCCCTACCCGTAAAGCTCTGTTTCAAGCGCAAATATTCAGCCTTATCAATGATACCGTCCGTCAGGTTCTCATAGAGGGACATGATCAGCTTTTGAAGCCTCTCATATTCCGCTTTCAGCCCGTCAAGCTGACGCTGGACCTTGACGGCCTCGGCTGTACGCAAAGGGGCGGTATCTGAGACGGAAAGCATATAGTCCAGATCGACAACGGCGGAGATATGCTCTTGCAGGAGACGAAACACAGCCGATTCCAATTCCTCAGCACGGATACGGTGGGGCGAACAGCTCTTGTTCTGCTTGTTGGCAGAGCAGACGTAGTAGAAATACCTTTTGCCTCCCGCGCTGACCGGCTTTCGGACCATACTGGCCCCGCAGTCGCCGCAGAATACCATACCGGAAAACAGAGAAACCGCTGTTTCAGATGGGCTTCTCCGGGTATCCCATGACAGTATCTTTTGGACGGTATCAAAATCCCGCCTGGAGATGATGGCCTCATGATTATCTTCAATAACAGTCCACTCATTCTCCGCTCGATTCACTCGCTTATGCACCTTGTAGCTGGGCGTAGTCGCCCTTCCCTGAGTGAGCGTCCCGATATACAGCGGATTTTTCAGCAGACGGATGATAGAGGCCGCCGACCAGGACGCTCTCAGACCCGTCTGTAAGGGCGTGGAGCACTTCATACCGAGTGAGCGTTTATACTCCAGCGGTGACAGGATACCGTCCCCGTTGAGCCTGTCAGCGATGTCCTGCGGGCTTTCTCCTTCTATCTTCCGCCTGAAGATTTCCTGGACCACACTGGCGGCGTACACGTCTACGATGAGGCGGTTTTTATCCTGCGGGTCCTTCAGATAGCCATAGGTGGCAAAGGCCCCAAGGAATTGTCCGTTCTTCCGCTTGACCTCAAGCTGGGTCCTGATTTTCACGGAGATGTCCCGGCAGTAAGCCTCGTTGATGAGGTTTTTGAAGGGCACGATCAGGTCATCTGAGGTATTCTTCTCTCTGAAGCTGTCATAGTTGTCGTTGACGGCGATGAAGCGGATACCCATAAAGGGAAATATCTTCTCGATGTACTCCCCGGCGTCCAGATAGTTCCTCCCAAAACGTGAGAGGTCTTTCACAATGATGCAGTTGGTCTTTCCGGCCTTTACATCCTCCATCATTTTCTTGAACGACGGACGTTCAAAGGTCGAACCGGACCAGCCGTCGTCGATCTGTACGGCGTACTCTTGAATATCCGGGTGCTGTTTCAGATAGTCCCGGAGCAGGCTTCTCTGTCCAGCAATGCTGTTGGATTCTTCTTTGTCTCCATCCTCGCGCGAAAGGCGGAGATATAACGTGGCCCTCCATACCTTATTGATGTTGATAGGATTCATGTCACAACTCCTTTCCGGTTTCCCAAAGCCGGCAGGAGCGGCGATTTGTCCCTGGACACAGTTTACCAAAACATAGTAACGACGTCCGGGCGAAGGTGCTTCGTAAGAATCCGCTGTTCATCAATGAGCCGGTGTTCACAGACCAGCTGGATGCCATGGCCAAGCACACCCTGAAGCAGTACGCCTTGGGGCGGCTGTTGGTGGAGGGGGACAATCGTTTTCTCTCCGGCGACCTTTTGGAGTTCCTGACCTTCCTGATTGACCACGCCGAGGTCCTCAAAAACGCAAGTAACCGCCAGCGGACCTTCTACGCCGCCGCCATGAGCACGCATTTCAAACCAAACTCCTTCTACGCCCCCGGAGCGGCGTATGAGCCGGGGGACGCCTGCACCCTCCTGCGCAACCCACACATCGCCCGGAACGAGGAGATCCGGCTGGAGCCTTACGGCAAGGCGGAGAATATGCGGAAATATTACCTCGGCCACCTGACGGACCTGGTGATGGTGGACGCCAGCATGCTGGCCGCGGAGCGGCTGGGCGGCGCGGATTACGATGGGGATATGGTTAAGACCATCGCGGACCCGGTCCTGAACCGGTGTGTGAAGCGCAACTACGAGCTGGGTCAAATCGACAACTGGGACAACCTCCCGCTTCTCTTTATCCCCTCCGAGGAGCCGGTGACCCGTGACGCCAACGACTGGCATGACCGTTTTGTCACGGTTCGGGACACCTTTTCCTCGCGGGTGGGGCAGATCTGCAACGCCGCTTTTGACAGGAGCGTTATCGCCTACGACGAGAACTCCACCGCCGAGGAACGGGAGCGGTACAGGCAGGAGGCGGAGATGCTGGCCATCCTGGTGGGGCTGGAGATCGACGCCGCCAAGAGCGGCGTCAGGCCGGACTTGGATGAGTATTTGAAGCGCAAGACCGTGCGTCGAAGCGGATTTTTGAAGTACAGGACACTTTTGGAGGACGGTAGCGCAGAGCAAAGGCGGAAGCTTATTGAGTCCACCGACTGGAACGCCGTCAGCTCCAACGTGGAGAAGCTGCCTTACTACGCCTATATGCTCCGGGAGCGCACGCCGAGGCTGAAGCCGAAGCCGGCGGAGAACAGGGAGCTTTTCACATTCGCAACCGCGCCTAATTGGAAGGACGCACTTGATAAAAGTATCCTTGACAATGTGGATTCTCTTCTCCGGGACTACGCTGCCTGTTTATCCCGTATCCGGGCCTGCAAGGCATCCATCAAAAGTAGAAGGCGGGAAAATGACATCCGCCGTGTTCTCTATTCTCGCGGGCAGGAGGACAGATTTGACGTTGACGAGCTGTACGCCGCGTTTTCGGCGCTGGAGCCGTTGAGGGTAACGGAGCTGCGCCGGGAGCTGGTGGAACGGAGCTGGCACCTTATGAGCCGCGAGGACAGGCTTGATTTCCTGTCAGAGCTTCTGCCGGAATTTGAGGAGTGGTTCGACCTGCTCACGGATTTCCGGGCGGGTGGGTACCGGGTCCTTGGTGACCTGATTTGTGATATTGACGACGAGAATACCGCCACGGAGCGGAAGCGGCTTCACCGAGAGGCAGATTCACCCGCTTTCACGGCCATGATGGACGGATACGAAGACAAGCCGTATTCCCAGGGCTACCGGGAGGCGGTGGCGGAGGTGTGCCGGAAGCTGTTGACGAAGCTTGTAAAGCCCCGGCTGGCCGTGCGGTACGTGGTGGCCTTGGGCAGACGGAATCTGCTGTGGGATATGCTGCCGGAGCAAATTGAGAAGGAAGCGCGGAGGTGGACGCCGGATGATCAATGAGGTCAAGGAATTTCAGTGCTACACCGGCCCCGTGGAGTACGCCGCCGCCGGGAAGAAGGACGTGGCCTGGATGCGTCGGTTTACCTTCGACATGCTGGAGCACTTCGAGGGCTTTGGCCGGGTATTGACGATCATTGCGAGGGGATACTTGTTCGATAGTGACACACCAGACATAGACAGTGCCTGCCGCGCGCTTCTGGCCTGGTGCAGTATCCCGGACAGCAAAAAAGCCAGCCCCAGGGAGGGCTGGCAGTTCAGATGTTGCTTTTCGGAGTATAACGCGGAGTTCCCGGAGCTGGTGGACTCGGAGGGCAGAGGATGGCTTTACAGGCATGTCCACAGCACGATCTCCTTCGTCCGGGCAAACCCCAAGGTCACCTCCGCCCACGCGCAGAAGCACTGCGAGGCGTTGGCGATTGAGTTCGACACCGCCTGGCGCAACAAAGTCGTCCAGCTCCAGATTCCCATCTTTTCCTCTGGGGATAACGTATGGCTTCTGAATCTGGATGGCATCCTCGCTGACGCCTTGGAGCTTGGGCCACTGCGGGACACAGAGATTTCTTTTTCCGACGAGCAGCTGTCTCGAATCACCTCCGTCACCCCTCCCGGTGTCCCCGTTGAGGCGGCCCAAACGCTCATCGCCTACTGTCTTGCCAACAAGCCCGCCGACTCCGACTGGGTCGTTCTCCCCGTCACCAACTTCGACGCATATTTCGGCACCACCACCTTCAGCCGCAAATGGCTCCCGGCGCTGGACGGGAGGGTAATCCAGCGGGACGCGCAGAGCTTCGGGGTGTGCAGGGTGCGAAAACTATGATTAGATTATAAACTGCAAAATGAACTGTTGCTTAATATAAAAAAGCAGAGGAACTTGTTTGTTTTCCTCCCATAAATCGAGACGCGGCCGGGGTACGGCCGCGTCGTTTGTGGTTTTGGGGTCACTCCTTATCGGGGTCAGGGGCGGACTCGGGCTTGAGATTGTCCCGGCCCAGGGCGTCCTCGATGCCGAAGGTGTTGTTCAGGGGTGCGTACAGGTAGAGCATGGTGACAAGCATGGGGAACCAGAAGTTCAGGATCGCCGCGAATACCAGGGAGACGGGGGACAGGGCTACGATCAAAAACCAGTAGGCACACTCAAAGACGGCGGTCCCCAGAGTCTTGAGAGAGTATTTCCCGAACAGCACCAGGGAGTTGAGTAGGATGCGGACCAGGGGCAGGTCCACGATGGCCAGCTGCAGGACCGTCCACTTTGCCACGGCCACGCACAGGGTGATACAAATGAGCATGGCAGCTGACACCACAAGGCCCTCCCCCTCCGTAGAGGACTGGCGCAGGAGCAGCAGTTGGAAGCCGAAGAGAAGGCCCATCAGCAGTCCCGGCGCCACCGAGGCCCGGAGGTTGCGCCTCCACGCCCTTTTGTAGCTCTCCCACCAGAAGCCCGCCTCGCCCCGCATGGCCCGGAATACCGTGTCCGCCACGCCCAGGAGCTGGGGCATCACCGCGAGGCCCCCCAGGGGACCACCGATGAGCACAAAGATCAGCGCCCGGTGCTTTAGCGCCAGCACCATTGCCAGAATATACACCGACGAGGACAGCCCGGCCAGAAGGCCCGAGGCCAGGATCCCCCGCCCGTGCCGTGAAAGGATCCGGAAAAACCTTCCCGCCTTCCCCGGCAGATCATGCGCCTGATACCCGTCGGGACCCATGCCGTTGAGATTTGGGGAGAACAGTCCCATAACGATACGCCTCTCTCATATAGGAAATTGAAAATTGGAAATTCGTCTTGCGTTCCATGGTTTTATTGTAGCACAACGGGGCGGGAAATGCCACATTTTTTGTTGGACCTGCACCGGAGCGGTTTGGCATTTTGCCGCCTTTATTCGAAAAAACCATTGAAAAATCGTCACTTTTCTAAAAAGGTCCATTTTTGCGACAGGAAAAAATGTTCCTTGTTTTCGCCCTCGCCGACAGATATAGTATAAACAGGGCAGCCCGTAGTCCGCAAAAAATGACAGGGAGGTAAAATGAGTCCATGGCTTTCGGGAAAAAATCATCGCCGTCCACGGGCGGCGAGAAGGTCATCCGCACCAACGCTGACAAGCCTCTAGGGGTCCGGCTGTACAAGTACCGCTGGCTCTATCTGATGTACCTGCCGGTGTTCCTGGTGCTCCTGGTCTTCGACTACATCCCCATGATCGGCATTATCATCGGCTTCTGCGACTTCACGCCGTTTTCAAGGAAGCTCAAATGGGTCGGCCTGGAGAACTTCAAGACGCTGTTCGGCAGCAGCATATTCTGGCGGGCAGTGAAAAACACGCTGATTATCAGCTCGGTGAACATCGTATTGAGCCTGACCACCTGTGTGGCGCTGGCACTCCTCATTGATGAGATCCGGGCCAAGTGGTTCCGCAAAACGGTCCAATCCGTGGTCTACATACCGCACTTCATCTCTTGGGTGGTCGTGGCCTCCATCTTCACAATGCTCCTGTCCCCCCAGGGGGGACTCGTGAACGCCTTCCTTGGTCTCTTCGGCATCGAACCCATCTACTTTCTGGCAAACAGCAAATGGTGGAGGATCATGCTGTGGATCATCGACCGGTGGAAGGGCATCGGCTGGGGTACCATCGTCTATATGGCGGCCCTGACCAACGTGGACCAGGGGATGCTGGAGGCGGCCACCATCGACGGTGCCAGCCGGTTCCAGAGAGTGCTCCATGTGACCATCCCCTGCATCAGCCCCACTATCCTGGTGGTGTTCATCATGGACCTTGCCAAGATCCTGAACATCTTCGACCCGGTTTGGGTGCTGCAAAACTCCGCCGTTCTGGAGACCTCCGACGTTATCGCCACCTACGTGTACCGCTTCGGTATTACCAACGCCCAGTACGGCATCTCTACCGCCGCCGGACTCTTCAAGTCCGTCATCTCCGTGGTGCTGGTGATCATCGCCAATAAGATGAGCAAGAAGATCAGAGGGGAGGGCATTCTGGCATGAACGAAAAATTCTCTTTTAAGAAGGGCTATCGGGGCAGGACCATCTTCCTCATCTGCGACGTGCTGTTTCTTGTGCTCCTGATGGTCATCATGCTCATCCCCTTCCTCAAGGTGCTGGTGGACTCTCTTGACCCCCACACCTACGGCCTTCGTCTCTTCCCCAAGGAGATAGACCTGACGGCCTATAAGTACATCCTCAGCAAGAAATCCATCTATCAGCCCCTGTGGGTGTCCGTCTACACCACCATCATCGCCACCGTGGTGGGCCTGCTGCTCACGTCCCTGGCCGGCTATGTGGTGATCCAGAAGGAGATGCCGGGACACAAGCTGATCGTAGGCTCCATCATGCTGACCATGATGTTCTCCGGCGGCATGATCCCCACGTACCTCACCATCAAGAACCTGGGCCTTATGGACCACGTGATGACCTGCATCCTCCCCGTGTGCCTGAGCGCCTACAATATCATTTTGATGAAGAGCTTCTTTGAGGGCATCCCCGGAACGCTGTACGAGGCGGCCGAGCTGGACGGCGCCACGCCCATGGGCATCTTCTGGCGCATCGTCCTGCCCCTTTCCAAGCCGGCTCTGGCGTCCGTGGGCCTCTTCATCGCGGTGAGTATGTGGAATAACTACATGAACTTCATCCTGTACATCACCGACACCAGCAAGAAGAACTTCCAGGTGAAGGTCCGGGAGCTGATCCTCAGCGACGGCCTCTCCGGCACCAACATCGGCATCTCCGAGGACATGCTGAAAAACGCCATGGTGGTCCTGGTGGTGCTCCCGTTCCTGGTCATCTACCCGTTCCTGCAAAAGTACTTCGTCAAGGGAGTCACCATCGGCGCCGTCAAGGGCTGATCCCACCCACAATGTTATCTCTCCGGACAGTTCCGGGTGAAGATAAAATATCAGGAAAAATAGGAGGAGAATCATGAAAAAGTTTATCGCGATCCTGCTTGCTCTCGTGATGGTGCTGGCCCTGGCGGCCTGCGGCGGAAACGGGGACAGCAACACCGACACCGGCGACAAGGACACCGGCAGCACCGGCACCAGTTCCACTGGCACCAACGACAAGGACACCGGCAGTACCGACACTGGCGACAAGAACGACGCCGAGACTCCCGCCGTGGAGAAGCCCGCCAGCATCAGCTGGTGGACCCACTCCGGCCTCAATGAGGAGGACTACGTCCAGGAATGGGACGCCGCCTTTGAGGAGCTGGTGGGCGTGGACCTGAACCACACCCAGGTTTCCAACAACGAGTACGCCACCCTTCTGGACACCGCTTTCACCTCCGGCACTGAGCCCAACGTGTTCGACCTGTCCTCCGAGCAGAGGCTGACCTATTTCGCCAGCCAGGGCGGCGTGGCGGATCTGACCGATCTTGTCAAGGCATCCGGCATCTATGACAGAGTTGACCCCGCTGTTTGGGAAGCCATCTCCATTGACGGTCGCATCTACGGCGTGCCCACCGAGATCCCCAGCGGCGCCGAGACCTATGTGCGTCAGGACTGGCTGGACCGGCTTGGCATGGACGTCCCCACCAACTATGACGAGTTCATCACCATGCTCCGCGCCTTCCGCGACCAGATTGACGAGTGCACCGTGCCTCTGACCGTCCCCGGCTTCAAGAGCGCCATGAACCTGCCCGAGTTCTACTGGGATGCCGAGTCCGACTTCACCTATGTGGACGGCAAGTGGGTGGACGGCATGCAGCAGCCCAACTTCAAGGATGCCATGCAGAGGCTCCACGATGCCTACGCCGAGGGCCTCATCGACATGGAGGCCGTGACCAACACCACCAGCGCCTGCCGCGACAAGTGGTACTCCGGCGGAGCCGGCGTGTTCAACTACTGGGGCGGCAAGTGAGGCGATACCCTGACCACCAACCTGAAGGCCAACTTCCCCGAGGCCGAGGTCACCGGCATCCCCGCCATCGACGAGACCTACTACCGTTACTCCGCCTTCAACGTCTACTGCATCGACGGTATGCTGTCTGAAGAGGAGGTCGCCCAGGTCTTTGAGTACTTCTTCAAGGTCATCTTTGACGGCAAGGAGGGTTCCGCTCTCTACTATGCCGGTGTCGAGGGCCTGCACCACTCCACCGACGACCAGGGGTACATGACCTTCTTGCCTATGAAGACCAACCCTGACAGCAACTTCCAGTCCGTGTGGGGCACCCCGTGGATGAACGTGGTGGCCTTTGACGAGCCCGAGAAGTTCCCCCAGCCCAGCGATATCGTCACCACTACCCTGGAGACGCTGGCCGCCTCCGCCACCTTCAAGACCAACACCCCCGTCTCCGAGACCCTGAACAAGATCACCGCTGACCTGACCTCCGTCCGTGAGGAGGCCATCGCCAAGATGGTCATGGGCGACGTCTCCGTGGAGGACGGCATCGCGGACTACTGCAAGAAGGCTGCGGAGCTGGGCGTTGACCAGGTCCTGGCCGAGATGAACGGCGAAGCTTGAGCCTCCGGAACATGTGACCTTTCAAAAAACGCGAAATATCTTCAAATAACCTTAGGGGGACCCGTCTTTGGCGGGCCCCCCAGTGGACTGTATGACAAACATTTGATATAATATCGGATACAACAGAGGAAGCGGCACGGGGCTCGGGCTTCGGGCTTCTATGCGCCTAAACTTATCGAGGATAAGAGCCAACGATGGATAGGAGTGGTACTGTGGAGAAGAGAGAACAACACAAGAAGTCCGCCAGGAACAACTACGTGACGTATCTGCTTCTGTCCTTTACATCGGTGCTTTTGGTACCCTTTTTGGTGATCGCCATCGGCATCACCGCCCTGTTTTATATGTACAGCCACCAGGTGACCCAGTCCAACATCGACAAGATCGACCACAGCATCGATCTCATCGACGACGAGCTCACCTCGGTGACCTACATGGTCAGCTCCATGGCCACCAACGCCGACGTGGTGGCCGCCTCCGGGGTGGAGCTGGACACGGCGGGACTGCGGGCCATCACCACCGCCATCCAGGCCCTGAAGAGCATCACCCGGTACACCACCCCGGGGCTGGAGGACGAGTACTACATCTACTTCCGGGAGTCGGACAGCGTCATCTACGAGTCCACCCTGTACCGGGGGGCGCTGTTTGAGCAGTACCTCACCGAGTGGGGCATCACCCGGGAGGAGTGGGTCCGGGATATCGTGCCGCCGGAGCTGTCCAGCGGAAAGTTCCTCATGAGCCAGTCCGGGACCCTCCAGTATGTCCAGCCCCTGAAGACCGGGACCATCAGCGGCGGCGGCAGCGGGGCGGCGGTGTTCGTGGTCAGCGGGAAGAAGCTGGAGAGCTACTTCTCCTCCATGGGGGAGTATGGGGACTACGCCCTGTACATCACTGACTCACGGGGAACGCTCCTGTACAAGAGCGACCGGGACGTGGACCGGGTGACGGACTTCTCCCACATGGCGGACCCCTTCCCGGAGAACCGGGACAGCAATATGATCCACCGGGTGTCCAACACCAACGGGTGGAACTACTATCTGGTGTTCTCCAGCGGGGGCATCTATGAGAAGCTGGCGCTGGTCTACGCCATTGGGCTTCTGGCCGGTGTCCTTACCATCTTCTCAGCCATGATGCTGGCCCTGCACCGGTCCGTGCGGATCGGCAAGCCCATCGACGAGGTCTTCTCCCGAATCGATGTACCCAACGGGGAGGACCTGGGGCGGCGGGACTCGGAGAAGTTCAGCGCCATCGTCTCCGGGGTCTTGGACTCCAACGCCCTCCTGCGGGAGGAGATGGAGAAGAGCAAGCCCATGCGCCGGAAGATGTTCCTCCACGACCTGCTGTCTCTGGACGTGGTGAGTCCCCGGGAGATCCGGCTGATGGCGGAGAACGTGGGGGTCAACATCGACTACGACTGTTTCTGCATCGCCTCCGTGGATTTCTATGTCAACAACGACTTCAACGAGATCGACGAGCAGACCCTGGGAGACATTAAGGTCATCGAACAGGCACTGCTGGCCCGGATGGAGAAGTGGGTGGGCGAGAACGTCTGGTGTTACCAGCGCAACTACCACTCACGGCTCTTCATCTTCGGGGGCATCCGGTCCGGCGCCGTGTTGGAGCTGGCGGAGGAGCTCAGGACCTGGCTGGAGGACGTGTTCAACCTGGAATCCAACTGGGGCGTCAGCCAGAACTGCGCCGACATCCTGAACCTCTGGCGGTGCTGTGAGGAAGCGGAGACGGCCTGCGGCCGGTGCAGTATCCGGGACCACATCCTGTGCTACTCCGCCCAGATGGAGGACCGGAAGAGCATCTACTTCACCGCCCGGGCGGAGGAGCGGATCGTTGGCAGCGTCCGTTCCGGGGATGACCAGGCGGTCCGGGACCTGTTGAACCTGATCTTCGAGGAGAATTTCGAGAACAGGACCATCACCAGGGCCAACCTCCTGAAGCTCAACGAGAAGCTCACGGATCTGCTGATCTCCCTGGAAACCGAGGGGGACGGAACACCGGAGAGGCTCATCCGGGTCCGGGAGATCGCCGGTGACCCGGAGCGGTTCTCGGCGGAGGATTACCGGCAGGCGGTGACGGAGGCTTTCGTGGGCCAGTGCAGCGCCGTCAGCCAGGAGAAGAACTTCCAGAAGAGCAAGCTGGTGAACAGCATCAAGGAGTACATCCTGGCCAATTGGCAGAACGCCGACCTGGGGCTGTCCATGGTAGGAAGGATCTTCCAGCTCTCCGAGGGGTACGTCTCTACGGTGTTCAAGGAGCAGACGGGGGTGAACTTCGTCAGCTATGTGGAGAACGTCCGGATGGAACACGCCTGCGAGTTGCTGAGGACCACCCAGATGAGCGTGGACGAGATCGGCGCCGCCGTGGGGTACAACAGCGTCCAGTCCTTCCGGCGGGCCTTCAAGCGGGTGTACAACGAGAGCCCCAACGATTACAGGAAGAACGCCCGGTAGCCCGGAGGAACAGGAGGAGATCTATGGAGCTTCACTATACGAAACCCGCAGACTACTGGGACCAGGCGCTCCCGGTGGGGAACGGGCGGCTGGGGGCAATGGTCTTTGGTGGTGTCCGGCGGGAGAGAATACAGCTCAACGAGGAGGGGCTTTGGAGCGGCGGTCCCCAGGACCGGATAAACCCCGACTGCGCCGGAGCTCTGGCGAAAATCAGGGCGCTTTTCCTTCAGGGTCAGGTGGAGGAGGCACAGAGGCTGGCCGTCTCCGACCTGTCCGGTACGCCCTACACCCAGAGGATGTACCAGACTCTGGGGGACCTGTGGCTGGATTTCTTTGAAAAGGACGGCCAGGACCCGGACGCGCCCGCCTGCGGCTATCGCCGGGGCCTGGACCTGGAACGGGCGGTGGCATGGACGCGGTATGAGAGGGGCGGGACGCTCTTTGAAAGGCAGGTCTTTGCCTCCCGCCCCGCCGATTGTCTCGTCCTTCGCCTGACCGCCAGGGGTGGAGGGAGGATGAGCTTTACCTGCCGCCTGGACCGGAAGCGCCACATGGATTTTGCGGAACACACTGAGGACGGCACGCTCCTTTGCGGCGGGGATCAGCACGGTATCGGCTGGGCCGTGGGACTTGCTGTCCTCTCCGCAGACGGCGAACGGGAGACTGCCGGGACCCGCCTGACAGTCCGCGGGGTACGGGATGTGACCCTGATTCTCACCGCCAAAACAGCCGTTGGCTGTGAGGCGCGCGCTCTGGCCCGGAGAACGGCGGACAGTCTCCGGGAGCTTCGGACGTCCTCCCCGACCCCGGAGGCACTTTTGAAGGCCCACATAGAGGATCATCGGGCGCTTTTTGACTGGGTGAAGTTGCGGCTGGGCGAGGATCGGAAGGCGGAGGACATCCCCACGGATGAGCGTCTGCGCCGGTTCGCTGTGGGAGCGGAGGACCCTGGCCTTGCGGCTCTTTACTTTCAGTACGGGCGGTATCTGACGATCGCCGGGAGCCGTCCCGGAGGTCTGCCCCTGACGCTCCAGGGCATATGGAACGAGGAATTCATGCCGCCCTGGGACTCCAAATACACCATCAACATCAACCTGGAGATGAACTACTGGCCTGTGTACGTGGGCGCTCTTGCCGAGTGCGCGCAGCCCTACTTTGCCCTTCTGCGGCGGGTGGCGGAGAACGGACGGGAGACGGCGCGGCGGATGTACGGCTGCCGGGGGTTCGTCGCCCACCACAACACGGATATCCACGCGGACACCGCTCCCCAGGACGAGTACATCCCCGCCAGCTACTGGGTCATGGGCGGGGCGTGGCTGGCGACCGCCATATGGGAGCACTGGCTCTTCACCGGTGACCGGGTGCACTTGCGGGAAAACTTCGACATTTTGGAGAGCGCGGTGGAGTTCTTCGCGGATTTCCTTCAGGAGAACGAGCGCGGGGAGCTTGTGACCCTGCCCTCGGTGTCGCCGGAGAACAGTTACGAGCTGGAGGGGCGGCGGTTGTGGATGTGCCGGATGCCCGCCATGGACATTGAGATCCTGACCGACCTGCTGAACGCCTATCTGGGCGCGGCGAAGGAACTGGGCGCGGGGAACATGACGGAGAAGGCGCGGGAGATGATGGCAAAGCTCCCACCCTTGAAGATCGCCTCCGACGGGCGGCTTGTGGAATGGGAGCGGGAATATGGGGAGCCGGAGCCGGGACACCGGCACATCTCTCACCTGTATGCGCTCTACCCCAGCGCGCAGATTGACCCGGAGGACACGCCGGAGCTGGCCCAGGCCGCAAGGCGCTCCCTGGAGTACCGTCTTGCCCACGGCGGCGGTCACACCGGGTGGAGCAGGGCGTGGATTGTCCTCTTTTGGGCGCGTCTCCGGGAGGGGGACAGGGCCTTCGGGGATCTGCGGGCGTTGCTTGCGGACTCCACATTTGAAAACCTGATGGACAGCCACCCCTCCAGGGGACGGGAGCGAGGCCGGGTCTTTCAAATCGACGGCAACATGGGCGGCGCCGCTGGTATCGTCGAGCTGCTGGTCCAGAGCCACAACGGGCGGATCCGTATCCTGCCCGCCCTGCCCTCCGCATGGCCGGAGGGGAGCGCGGAGGGACTTAGGGTCCGGGGAAACGGCGAGGTGACCATCAGCTGGCGGGACGGGAGATTGAGTGATTTCCGGCTTCTGGCCCACAGCCCCATGGAGACAACGGTGATTTACGGCGAAGAGAAGCACACCGTCAGACTGGCCGCAGGGGAAACTTGGCGCTGGCCGGAAGGAGAGTAAGGTATGCGTATCGAGAACGGATTTCAGATCGCGGCCATCCCCGAGCCGCCCCTGCGGGTCTACGGCCTGGCGGTGGCGGACCGAGAGGAGCGGCGGTTCTGGCGTCTGCCGGAGCATATGCTGGAGCGGATGCCCCAGTACGATTTTCTGGGCCGCCGGAGCGTGGGAGGCCGGGTGAGGTTTTCCACGGATTCGGAAAAGATATTTGTTCGCATGACCCTGGACACCTGCCGGGAGGATGTCAATATCCCCCTGTCTGGCTCCGCAGGCGCGGATATCTATTTGGGCGCGGGGAAAGCCGCGCCGTTTCTGGGTTATATCGCCCCCGGCGTCCATACTGGCGACGAAATTACCGTGGAAAAAATCTTCATCAAGGGACCGTGGCTGGAGACGGTGACAGTGAATCTGCCCCGGAACGATCTGCTCCTGGCCCTGGAGATTGGCGTAGAGGAGGGCGCTTGTCTGCGGGAGGCGCCGAAGTACAGGACGGCAGCCCCCATCGTCTTTTACGGTTCCTCCATCACCGAGGGCGGCTGTGCCTGCCGGGTGGGGTGCTCCTACGTGAACTTGGTGAGCCGCTGGCTGGATGCGGATTTTTTGAATTTCGGCTTCTCCGGCAAGGCCCGTGGGGAGCGGGAATTTGCTGAATACATAGCCTCGCTGGAGCATATCAGCGCATTTGTGTACGATTACGACCACAACGCCCCAGACGCGGAGCATCTGCGGGCCACTCACGAGGCGTTTTTCCAAATCGTTCGGGCCGCGCACCCCCATCTGCCCGTGTTGATGCTCAGCCGCCCGGATACGGACAAGGACCCAGTGGACGCGGCGGCGCGGCGGGACATCATCCGGGCGACATATGAGCGCGCCAGGGCCGCTGGGGACGGGAGCGTGTGGTTTTTGGATGGCGGGGCCTTTTTCTGCCCGGAGGGGCGGGCGGAGTGTACCGTGGACGGCACCCACCCCAACTCCCTGGGCTTCATGCGGATGGCGGAGGCGGTCTACCCTGTGCTCCACGCGATGCTCTACAGGAGGCGGGACGGGGATGTTTGAGTTTTTGCCCGTCCCCCCGGAGGAGCACGGAATCTCCTTGGAGGTGGTGGGGGATTTCGAGCGGAGACTTGAAGAGCGCCAGGTGCGGATGCACGGGTATTTGATGCTCTCCGGCGGCAGGCTGATAGCGGAGCGATATTGGCCCCCTTACGGGCTGGACGTGAACCATCGTATGTACTCCGTTACCAAGAGTTTCACCGCCCTGGCCATTGGACTGCTGGCTGGGGAGGGGAGAATCGCTCTGACGGACCCTGTCTGCAAATATTTCCCGGACAAGCTGCCCCCGGCGGGACCCCACCCCTGGTGCGCGGAGACGACGGTGGAGGACATGCTGACCATGCGCACCTGCCACGGCTCCACCACCTACAAGCGGTACGAGGGGGACTGGGTAGAGTCCTTCTTCCGGGTGGAGCCGGCGGACCACATACCGGGCACCGTGTTCGCCTACGACACCTCCTCCTCCCACGTGCTGGCCGCCCTGACGGAGCGGATGACCGGGATGACAATGTTGGACTACCTGAGAAAAAACGCCCTCAATGAGATGGGGTTTTCCAAGGGCGCGTACATCCTCCCTGACCCATACGGCGTCTCCCAGGGAGGAACGGGCCTCATGTGTACCCTCCGGGACGTGGCGCGGACGGCGTACCTGTGCCTCCACGGCGGGGTGTTTGACGGACGGGCGCTTCTGCCGCGGGAGTTCATGGGCCGCGCCCTTCAAAATCACGTGCCCACCGATCTTCAAAGCTCCATGGACGAGCAATTTGGCTACGGGTACTTCTTCTGGATGGCCCGCAAGCGGGGATTTGTGATGTACGGCATGGGCGGTCAGTTGGCCCTGTGCTTCCCGGAGGCGGACTTCTGCCTTGCCACCATGGCGGACACCATCGGCGACCCGGCGGGACTTCAGAAGATCTACGACAGCTTTTATGAGACGATCTGGCCCTGTCTGAACATCTCGGACGCGCCGGTTGAGCCGGTCAAGCCGGAACCGCCCGCCGCTTTTTCCGGGCGGTACGTATTCTACGATAACCCCATGGGGTGGAAATGGGCGGAGATTGACCCTCGGCGGCGGGAGCTGCGCTTTGAGACGCCGGAGGGGCCCGCCGCACTGGGATATGGCAAGGGAGCGTACCAGACAGGCCGGATGTTTCCGGGGACCTCTTACCCCTGCGAGTGTGAGGGCGAGTGGAAGAGGGGCCATTTCCTCCTGCGGTGCTTTGTGACGGGGGAGGAGCAGGGACACGTCTTTATGGACTTCGCCCCCAAGGACATGCGCCTTGGCGTGCGCGTGACGGCCACGGGAGAGCCGTTTTTCCGGTATTTCCGGGGCTTTGCCTCGGCTTACAAGGTCGAATAGGAAATATGATTTGCCCGCGATCCGGGCGGAAGGAGAACAGTATGAGCAACGAAAGACAGTACCACAACCTCGTCCAGCGGGGCTTTTTTCCGGACCCTTCGGTTATCCGGGTGGGGGATGACTTCTACATGGTCAACTCCAGCTTCCAGTACTTCCCCGCCATTCCCATCTCCCACTCCAGGGATATGGTTCACTGGCACATCATCGGTCACGCCATCACAAACCCTGAGTGGCTGGACCTTTCCGACATCAGGGATTCCCACGGCATCTGGGCGCCAGATATCTCTTATGTGGACGGGAAATTCTACATCTTCGCCCCCCTGCGTCTCAACGGTGACGGCATACGGGGCAACGACGTGCTGCGCCGTCAGCTGGTGATGGTGTCTGATAGGCCTGAGGGACCGTATTCCAAGCCGGTGTGCCTGGAGGTGGACAACATCGATCCCTCCCACTTTGTGGACGACGACGGCAGCCGCTATATCGTCACGGCGGCGGGGGCCACGGTGGTGCCGCTGACGCCGGACAGCCTTGCCCTTGACGGGGAGAGCCGGGTGGTCTGGGCCGGCACCGGGGAGCGGTGTCCCGAGGGACCCCACATCTTCAAGAAGGACGGCTGGTACTACGCCATGCTGGCGGAGGGTGGCACCGGTTACAACCACGGCATCAACGTGGCCCGCAGCCGGGAGCTCTTCGGGGAGTATGAGAATTCCCCCTACAACCCGGTGATGCGGCAAAGGGACCCGGAGGCCCCCATCCAGAGGGCGGGCCACGGGACGCTGGTGCAGGACCAGAAGGGCAAGTGGTGGTGCTACTACCTGTGCGGGCGGCCCAACGAGGGGCGGTACACCACCGTGGGCCGGGAGACGGCCCTGGATCCGGTGGAGTGGACCGGGGACGGCTGGTTCACCGTGAACAACGGCAACGGCCCCAGTCTCACTCAGACTGTCCCGGACCTGCCCGAATGCGTATTTTCAAGAAACACCTTTGACGATTTTGACAGCGAGAAGCTCAACTTGGAGTGGGAGTTCGTGCGTAATCCGGATAACGGATCCTGGTCCCTGACGGAGCGGCCGGGGTGGTTCCGAATCTGGACGCGGGACGGGCAGCTTTCGGAGCGGAGGGCCAAAAATACCCTTGTGCGCCGGGAGCAGGAGCTGACCTACCGGGCGGAGACGAAGCTGGAGTTCTCCCCCGACCGGGACGGGGAGCAGGCGGGGGTCGTCTGCTATTACAGCACCGTCACCTACGCCCGTTTTGCCCTGTGCTGCGAGGGGGGAAGGAAGCTGCGGCTCGTCATCAACCGCAACCACGGGGAGGAGCTGATGGCGGAGGTTTCGGAGGTGCCGGAGGGGCCTGTGTGGCTGGCGGTGGACGTGAAGGGGCTGACCAGGACTTTCCTCTA
The DNA here is from genome assembly GCA_947624585.1 of uncultured Oscillospiraceae bacterium. Classification (GTDB taxonomy): domain Bacteria; phylum Bacillota; class Clostridia; order Oscillospirales; family Oscillospiraceae; genus RUG626. The sequence continues at coordinate 17,640 of CANQKZ010000004.1, forward strand.
CAGCTTCGACGGCCAGACCTGGCGGACCGCCGGGACGCTGGAAAACTGCGTCTATCTGTGCGACGAGGGCGTGCCTGACGACCACAAACGCCACACCGGGACCCTGGTGGGCATCTACGCCAACAACGGCGGCTGCGGAAGCAGAAAGGCGGCGGACTTTGACTACTTCAAGTATGAGGACTGACCCGGAATGGCCGGCGGGGGAACGCATATGGCGGTATTTGCGCCTCATTTACTCCGATGATGCCCGCATCGACCGAAACAAGTGGAACTATGCGGACGGCTGTCTCCTTCTGGCCGCAAAGCAGATCTTTGATGCCACCGGTCTTAGCCGATTCCGGGACTATGTGCTGAGATACACGGACCGCTATGTGAGAGGCGACGGGACCATCGCCACCTACAGGCCGGAGGATCGGAAGCTGGACGACATTCTTCCCGGTCGTGCGGTGCTCTTCGCCCTGCGGGAGACAGGGGAGGACCGATACAGGCTGGCTCTGGAGACTCTAGAGGCGCATCTGGAGGCTCAGCCCAGAACATCCTCCGGGAACTATTGGCACAAGAAAATATACCCCCATCAGGTGTGGCTGGATGGACTTTTCATGGCCCAGCCCTTCCGGGCGGAGCTGGACGCCTTTCACGGGAGGAGAGAGTGTTTGCCTGACATTCTCTCCCAGTTTGAGAACGTCCGCCGGTATATGCGGGATGAAAAGACAGGCCTCTACGTCCACGGCTGGGACGAGAGCCGCACGGCCTTTTGGGTGGACAGCTCCACGGGCCGCTCCAAAAATGTCTGGCTCCGTGCCATGGGATGGTTCCTGATGGCCCTGGCGGACACGGTGGAGGCGGCGGGGCCGGATATGCGAGGGGAGCTTGAGCCTCTGGGGAAACAGCTTCGGGAGGCGCTGGACGCCCTTCTTCCCTGGCAGGACCGGGAGACCGGACTTTTCTGGCAGGTGGCGGACCGGCCCGATCTTCACAAGCTCGGGAACTATCTTGAGACCTCCGGCTCCGCCATGACGGCTGCGGCCATCCTGAAGGGCTGCCAGCTGGGACTGCTCCCGGAGGAGCGATACCGCCCCGCCGCGGAAAAAGCCCTGGAAGGTATCGCACGGGAGAGGCTCGCGGAGCGGGACGGTGCCCTGGTCCTCACCGGCACCTGCGCCGTGGCAGGACTGGGGCCGGAACGGGGACGCAGGGACGGGACATGCGAATACTACTTCTCAGAACCCGTCGCCGACAACGACAACAAGGGCGCGGCCGCGCTGGCTATGGCGTGGGCGCAGGAAATATTGCTGAGACAGGGGGCTGTAGACAGATGACATTGAATATTCGCGTATTGACGGTCACCGCCCGAAGCGCGGTCATCGAGGTCATGGACCCCGGAGCGGACTACAGGACGGCGGAGTATGAGCTTCTGGCGGACGGGCAGGTTCTTTTCACCTCGGACAAGACGGTGGAGACGGTGTACGGGCTGGAGCCGGACAGGAGCTATGAGCTTCGGCTGCGGCGGGAGGGCGTTCTCTCGGAGAGCGTGACCGTCAGGACGAAAGGGGAGCACGTGACCCTGAACGTCCGGGACTTCGGCGCACACGGGGACGGGGAGACGGACGACACAGCATATCTCCAGGCCGCCATCCTGGCCTGCCCGGAGGACAGCCGGGTGCTGATCCCCCAGGGCGTGTACAAATTCACAAACCTTTTTTTGAAGAGCAATATCACTCTGGAGCTGGACGAGGGGGCGGTGCTGTCGGCCATCCCGGACGGGGACAGGCTGCCCGTCCTTCCGGGGCGCGTGGAGAGCCGGGAGGGCGGCGAGGACTTCACCCCCGGCACCTGGGAGGGGCGGCCCGTGGACTGCTACGCCGGCCTCATCACCGGCCTCAATGTGGAAAACGTCACCGTCTGCGGGCGGGGGACCCTGGACGGGTGCGCGGACTTCACCAACTGGTGGAACCACGCCTACCGGGACAGCCGCCCCTCCAGACCCAAGGCCGTGTTTTTGAACAGGTGCAAAAACGTCACCGTCATGGGCATCACCGTGAAAAACTCCCCCGCCTGGAACCTGCACCCCTATTTTTGCGACCGGGTGCGGTTCTATGACCTGCGCATACAGTCCCCGTCCGACTCCCACAACACAGACGGCATCGACCCGGAGTCCTGCCGCGACGTGGAGATCGCCGGGGTGTGGTTCTCCGTGGGCGACGACTGCATTGCCGCCAAATCCGGCACCTACTCCGACGGCGTGACCTACGGGCGCACCTGCACGGACGTCCGCGTGCGCCGGTGTTTGATGGAGCGTGGCCACGGCGGCGTCACCGTTGGCAGCGAGATTGCGGCGGGGGTGGACAATATCTCTATTACCGACTGCCGCTTTGTGGAGACGGACCGGGGTCTGCGGGTGAAAACGAGGCGTGGCCGGGGGCGGGAGTCGTACCTACGGGGCATCGTATTCGACCGGGTGAAAATGGAGGGCGTTCGTGCCGCCTTCGTGATCAACAGCTTCTACTTCTGCGGGCCGGACGGGAGGAGCGACTATGTGGCCGCGAAAGAACCTCTGCCCGTGGACGACCGGACGCCCAGAGTGGGGGAGATCACTATCAAAAACGTCACCTGCACCGGCTGTCACGGGGCGGGCATCTACTTCTACGGCCTGCCTGAGTCGAAGATCGAGAGCGTCCTTCTGGAGAACGTGAACATCGCCTTTGCCGAAAACCCGGAACCGTTTACCCCCGCCATGATGACCGGCTGCGGGCCGGAGACGGGGCGCGGCATCTTTATCCGCAACGCCCGTCGCGTGGAGCTTCGGAACGTGCAGATCGAGGGCGCCAGGGGGGAGACTGTGGACGCGGAAAATGTGGATGAGCTTGTCTGGGACCGCCTGTGAGAGCGGAGAAAGGAGCTTTTGATGGACTATCAGAACCCGATTTTATACGCCGACTACTCGGACCCCGACGCGATCCGGGTGGGGGAGGACTACTACATGGTGGCCTCCTCCTTCACCTATCTGCCCGGGGTTCCCCTGCTGCACTCCCGCGATCTGGTCCACTGGGAGATCGTCAACTACTGCGTCCGCGCCCTGCCCTTTGAAAAATACGACCGGCCCTCCCACGGCTCCGGCACCTGGGCGCCCTCCATCCGGTATCACGACGGGCAGTTCATCGTCTTTATCCCCCTGCCCGACGAGGGAATATTGGTGGCCCGTTCGGCGGACCCCTACGGGGAATTTCAGCTGAATCTGCTGTGTGAATCCAAGGGCTGGATCGACACCTGCCCCCTGTGGGACGACGACGGGCGCGCTTACATGGTCTTCGCCCTGGCCCGGAGCCGCTGCGGTGTCAAGCACAGGCTGATGATGACGGAGATGGACCCGGACTGCACCCGCCTCATTGGGGAACCCAAAGTCATCTTTGACGGGGAGCTGATGGCCCCCACCACCGAGGGACCGAAGATCTACAAGCACGACGGGGAATACCTGATCCTGGCCCCCTCCGGCGGCGTGGCCACGGGCTGGCAGTCGGCGTTCCGGTCAAAGAACGTGTGGGGACCCTACGAGTACCGGGTGGTGATGCACCAGGGGACATCTCAGGTCAACGGTCCCCACCAAGGCGGCTGGGTGACGGCTCCTGACGGCAGGGACTGGTTCATTCATTTCCAGGATGTCCACGAACTGGGGCGGATCACCCACCTCCAGCCCATGTGCTTCAACGGCGGCTGGCCCTTTATCGGAAGCGACCTGGACGGGGACGGCATCGGTGAGCCGGTGAGCGAGTGGCGCCTGCCCGTGGAGGGACAGCCCCTCTATGAGATTGCTCAGTCCGACGATTTCCCCGGCGGACGGCCCGGCATCCAGTGGCAGTGGCAGGCAAACCCGAATATGCGCTTCTTCGCACCGGAGGAGCGGCCCGGCGCGCTGAGGCTTGCGTGCCTTGTCAACGATGCGCGGGAAAACCTTCTCTGGTACGCCCCCAACGCCCTGACCCAGATCCCCCAGCACCCGGCCCTCGTGGCTACGGTCCGGGCGGAGCTTTCCCGGGAGGGCGCTCCCGGCGACATGGCCTCTCTCGGCGTCATCGGACACGCCTACGGGTATCTGGGCCTCCAAAGGACGGAGAGCGGCTGCCGCCTCGCCCTCTACCACGGTGAGGTGACGGAAAAGACCTTCGAAGGGGTGGCTGTGGAGACGGTGGAGGAGGAACGTCCCTGGAACGGGAGCGCCGTCTACCTGCGCCTTGAAATCTTCCCCGACAAGACCTACGGCTTCGCCTACTCCGAGAACGGGGAGGAATATTCTCCCATCGGCACCCGATATCCCCTCCACCGTGCCACATGGACCGGTGCCAAGCTGTGCCTGTGGGCGTGCAACCGGGACAACCGGCCTTCCACGGGGTACGGGGAGTTCTCCGGCTTCCGGGTATGCCCTGGAGAATAAAAGAAGCTTTTGAGTGATTGAGTAATATCAAATTCCCAATCATCCTGCCTGCGTACAAAACTGACCAGTGAATGTTGTAAGAAGGATTCTTCTTCTGAAACATTCCTCACAGCATCAAAATCATATGGTATATTTGGTGTATTCGCCGAATCGTGGATTGAGTTATTCCGCTTTTCTATCCAACTCTGAATTTGCTCCAAAAGTTTCAATGGAATCTATTCCCTTACACATTTTGTTGTAAATTCGGAGCGGTCACGTACTTTCGCTATCTTTCGTGAAATCTTATCCTCTTTCCCCACACTAATTACGGTCGGTGCACCAGCATAGTTCAGAAGGGAGATATGCAATCTTCAAAAAATGGAACCTCTGAATAAATCGGAGTGCCGAGAATGGCGAGCAGATTTATCGTCAGGTGAAGCCAAAAATGTAGGAATCCTCTATGTATTTCACATTTTTTCGGCGAAACATGGCGGAAAATATGCCGCCTTAATCGGTGCGGCGATTTGTTCAGGGGTTCCATAGCATTTTCAATGAAAAAAGCTTGATATCGCGAATTCTTTCCCTAAAATCCCGCGTTTTCCGACTGCCTATGATTTATTCAATTTGCATTTTCCTCTCTGTCATTTACAACAGAGGACAGATCATTCTTCTTTCGGACATAAAGGTGAGCGCAGAATGTGGCAACCGCATGATGGTCTTGCAAAGTCTTTATGATATGGGTAAACTGCCCGTGAGAATCTCGGCCATCAACCTTGCACCCAACGTGAAGGCTTCGCGGAAGCGCTTTTCCTGAATGATACAAGCAGCCTCAAGACGGTCATCATGAATAGCGCGGAGGAGGATCTTCTCACGCTCGTTCAGGCTTTCCTCAAGCTTATCCTCACTTTCATGAAGCCGCTTCAGTATATCCTTTACCTCCGGGGTAAGCCTGCCCATCTGTTCGACCGGGCGAATATTGCCGTAGTATAGTTCGTTTATAATGCTGTCCATATTAAGCCCTCCCTTTGGCAACACACAATACCGCAGGGAAACGGAAAAGTCGAGAGAAATATGATCGCCAAAAGGGAGAATCTCTTCGCGTCCCCAAAATGCGCATTGCCCCACAGAACCGAAGGTCAGAGGTAATAATGTATAATTTCTCAAAGATGCCAAAAAAGCTTAAAAGACATAGTCGGGGTTCCAACTACGTCTTTTAAACTTGCCATACCGCCTTACCCCTGGTTCACTTTCTTTCCCTATCACACGGGACAGCTTGGTGTCTCCTTTCAATTGGATATTAGTATCAATTCAAATCCTCGCCGCTCTGAAAAAATAATCGGTATGAAAATTACCCCGTTCGGACAAAATTCCGCTCGCTTTTTCCGGGGGAACGGGGTATAATGGGGACAAAAGCAAAGGAGTGATCTCCATGAAACGCGCCCGCGCCGCGCTTTTCGCGTGTCTTCTCATTTTTACCCTCGCCTCCTGCGCCAGGGACCGGGTCGATCCGCCGGAGGAGAATGTCCCGCCGGAGGAGAATGTCCCGCCGGCGGAGAACGTTCCCCCGGAGGACGCCGTCCCGCCGGAGGACGGCGGTCTGACCGAAAATACCGATCCGCCGGAGGACGCGGACCACGCCGGGGATACGCCCCAGAGCGGAGCGGACTACGGGGCGCCCCGCTATGCCCTCGCGGAGCTTCCGCGCTTTGACGGCTCCACCGCCACGGCGCCGCTGGCGAAGGCCGTGTGCGCCAGCCTCCTGGGCGTGGACCGGGAGGATCTGCCGGGGGATCTCATCACCTTCTCCCGTACCACCAACTCCTACTACAACCTGCTGGAGGGCTGGGCGGACTTCCTCATCGTCAGCGAGGGCAGCGAGGAGGTCTACGCTGAGAAGGAGAGCCGCGGCTTCGAGTGGGAGCAGACGCCCGTGGCCCTGGACGCCTTCGTCTTTGTGGTGAACGAGGACAACCCGGTAGACAGCCTCACGGTGGAGGAGGCGCGGGACATCTACTCCGGGAAGATCACCAACTGGTCCCAGCTCGGCGGCGAGGACCGGGAGATCATCCCCCTCCAGCGCAACCCGGAGGCCGGAAGCCAGTCGCTGATGGAAAAGCTTGTGATGCGCGGCACGCCCATGCTGGAGCCCCGCCAGGAGCTCATCGCCGGGTCCATGGGGGAACTGATGGAGTATGTGCGGGGCTATGACGACTCCCCCGGGGCCATCGGGTACTCCGTCTACTACTACGCCCGGGAGATGCGGGCCGCCCGGGGGCTGAAGCTCCTGCGGGTGAACGGGGTGGTGCCGGATCCGGAGACCATCCGCTCCGGGGCGTACTCGCTGACCAACCCCTACTACACCGTGATCCCCGCCTCCGCGCCGGAGGGATCCCCCGCCCGGGTCATCCGGGACTGGCTCCTGTCCGAGGGCGGCCAGAGGCTGACGGCGGACGAGGGGTACGTCTCCGTGTCCGACTACCCCACCGCCGACCCGGCCTACCCGCCGGAGGTGGGTGGACGGGTGTACCCCGAGCGCACGGAGGAGCTGGTCCCCGCCGACTACGGCGGCCTCACTCCCTACGCGGGCCTGCGCCTCAGCGACGACTGGTACGCCCGGACCGGGTGCGTCTACGGCCTCATGACCCTGGACGGACGGGTGGTTGTGGACCCGGTGTACGGCGAGGTCTACGCCGGAGGCGGGATGCTGGTGCTGGGCCGCACCGTGGAGGGCCGCCAGATGTACGCCGCCGCGTCCCTCACAGGCTCCTGGGTCTCCGGGTTCGACTACACCGACTGGCAGCTCTCCGAGACCGGCGCGGTGCTGTTCACCGATACGGACCTGACCCTGCTCCGCGCCGACGGGACCGCGGCGTACCGCCTGACGCCGGAGGAGATGGGCGTCACACAGGAGCAGTTTGAGCGGATGCGCGTCCACGACGTGGGCTTCGGGTGCCAGTGGCACGGGGATCTGCTGTCCGTGGAGGAGCTCTGGGAGGACGGCATGGAGGACATCAGGATCCTCTGCTATGACCTGACCTCCGGGGGGCTTCGGACTGTCCCCGACATGGAGTGGTACAACATGGGCGAGGTCTACCCCCACAACACGCCGCCCTTCGAAAACGCCTACGCCGTCTACGACAGCGCCCTGGGCTTCGACGCCCCCTTCCTCTGGGAAAAGTGGGACTACGACGGCTCCACGGACAAGCGCACCTACTACCGCCAGGACGGCACGCCCCTCCCCCAACTCACCCTGCCCGGCGTGGGGGACTTCAGCGAGCTGTCTTTGACCAACGGCGTGGTGGAGAAGCTGACCCTGGATATGGCGGAGTACTACGACCTCGCGACCGGGGAACTCATCTTTCGCACCTACCTGAACTACGGCGGGTGAAGCGCGCTTTCACGGACGAAATTTTTTCAGATTTCCTCTTGCAAAATTCAGCGAAATAGTGTATATTTATAAGTGGCCGGGAGCTCCGACTCCCGCCATCCCCTTCATAAGAGAGCACCACGCCGTCCGGCCTGGTGCTCTCCTTTTTTCACCCCGTCACCGTCTCCCCACGTCCACGATGTTCCGCGTCTCGATGCGGTCCTCGCCCAGCTGGAGGATACCGGAAGCGGGGCGGCAGGCGGTGTAGGGGCCGGTGGTGACCCGGTAGCGGCCCAGCTCGCGGCCGTTTTCCATCTTTTGGACCTCGAACCAGGTGACGGTCACCGGCTCGCCCCGGCGGAGGGACCGGAGGCGCCGGTCCAGAAGCTCCGCCCGGTCCGGGGCGATCAGCGGGCGGGGCACATACAGGAGCTCCCGGGCCGCCAGGGATTCGTCCAGTCCCCGCAAGGCGGAGAAGGGCGCGAAGATCTTGGCCCGGTCGGCCCTGGGCATCCGGGGGCGGCGGGGCTCCAGGCGTTGGGCGTGGATGATGTCCTGATAACCGTTCATTTTCTGTGTCCTCCTATCTGGCCGTGCCGCTCGATGGCGGTGGCCCCCTCCAAAAAGTCGTGACCCTTCAAAAGGGCGTTTTTTCCGTATTTTTTGTGTACCTCCAGCACCGCCCGCTGGAGGGCGCTCTCCCGGGCCTCCCGCTCGTGGTCGGCAAACAGGTCCAGCTGTTCCGTCCGCTCCGAGGCGTCGGACAGACGTATGGCCGTCAGGTTCACCCGCCGCACCGTCAGTTCCCGGTTGACGATCCGGTCGAAGAGCGCAAGCGTGGCCTCCGTGAGCCTGGACAGCGCGTCCGTGGGCGTGCCCAGGGTCAGGGTGCCGTGGGCGGAAACGGGGACGCGCCGCCCGTAGCGGTCGGACTTGACGGCCCCGCTCCAGGCCCCGCCGGGGGCGGCGTTCTCCCGGTCGTAGCCCACGTGGAGCACCAAGGCCTGGGCGATGAGCCCCCTGTCCGTCAGATCCAGGGCCAGCCCCTCCGCCATCTCCCGGAGGATGATCCGGGCCTCCTCATATCTGTAGGGCCGGGACAGCACCTGGCCGGTGCTCCGGGAGGTGTCCGTGGGGCGGTAGGACTTGATGTCCGCCATGGTGCAGCTCTCCAGCCCCCAGGCGTGGTCCACCAGGATCTCTGCGTCCACCCCGAAGGTCCGGTAGAGAAGCTCCTCGTCCCGAAGGCTCAGCCGCGCCAGGTCCCCCATGGTTAAGACGCCGAGGCCCGCAAGCCGCGCCGAGATGCCCCCCGCCACCATCCAGAAATCGGTAATAGGACGGTGGCCCCACAGGAGAGCCCGGTAGCTCTCCTCCGTCAGGTCCGCGATGCGCACCCCGTCCCGGTCCGGTTTGGCCCTCTTGGCCACTATGTCCATGGCGATTTTTGCCAGATACAGGTTGGTCCCCACCCCCGCCGTGGCGGTGATGCCCGTGACGCCCAGCACGTCCCGGATCATGGTGGCGGCCATCTCGTGGGCCGTCATTTTCAGGGGCTTTAAATATTTGTCCGCGTCGATGAACACCTCGTCCACGGAGTAGACGTGTATGTCCTCCGGCGAGACATACTTCAGGTACGTGGCGTAGATCTTCGCCGAGGTCTCCACGTAGAGGGCCATCCGGGGGCGGGCCACGATGAAGTCCACGTCCTCCCCGGTGCGGGCCTTCACCTCCCGCAGGCGCTCGTACACCTCAAAGAGCCGGGGCCGCCCGGGGACGCCGTATGCCTTCAGCGCCGGGGAGACGGCAAGGCAGATGGTCCTGTCCGTCCGCTCCTCGTCCGCCACCACAAGCTTCGCCTTCAGCGGGTCCAGCCCCCGGTCCACGCACTCCACCGAGGCGTAAAAGGATTTCAGATCGATGCAAATGAACAACTCCCCCGCCTCCCATCCGTGCCGCCAGGGGCTCATGAAAAAACGGACGCCGAGCGCAAAATTTCTCTTGACAAGACGGGAAGTTCGATGTATAATACGGCAAGTAAACTTCCCATTGGCCCTATTATAGGCGATTTAGCTTCCCTTGTCAAGAGGGTTTTTAAAATTTTTGAGAAGTTCAACTTCGCGTTCGAGGTGAGGGCATGAAGTTCGGAGAAAAAATAAGGACCCTGCGGGTCCAAAAGCACATATCCCAGGAGCAGGCGGCGAAGGCGGCGGGCATCTCCCGGCGGGCCTACGGTTCCTACGAGCAGGAGGGGATCTACCCCCGAAACCGGGAGATTTACGCCCGTCTCGCGGCGCTTTTTGAGTGCGACGTAAACTATCTGCTGACGGAGGACGAGGACTTTGTAACCCAGGCGGGGGAAAAATACGGTGCCCGGGGCCGGACCCAGGCACAGCGGCTCATCAGCGAGGCCACTGCGCTGTTCGCGGGCGGGGAGCTGGCGGATGAGGACAAGGACGAGATGCTCCGGGCCATCCAGGAGGCGTACTGGATCGCCAAGGAGCGGAACAGAAAGTATTCGGTGAAGTCCAATGACGGCTGAGCGGACCGAGATCGCCAAAAAGGCCGACGCGCTGGTGCGCTTCTGCGGCGAGCGGGACCCCAGGCGGCTGGCCCGGGAGCTGGGCGTAGAGATCCTGGCCCGGCCCTTCGCCGCCCAGAAGGGGGCGTACACCGTCATCATGCGGGTACCCTTCATCTTCCTCAAGGAGGATCTGGACCCGGTGATGGAGCGCATCGTCCTGGCCCACGAGCTTGGCCACCACATCCTTCACCGGCATGAGGCGGAGGAGCGCGGTGGCTTCCGGGAGTTCGACCTGTTCAACGTGAACGCCGGACGGATGGAGCGGGACGCCAACACCTTCGCCGCCCAGCTCCTGCTGGACGACGGGGAGTTCCTGGAGTACGCCCGACAGGGGTGGGACACCCACGCCATCGCCGCCGCCATGGAGACGGACGTAAACCTGGTGGCGTTGAAGGGCGACATCATGACCGCCCGAGGCTATTCCCTCCGCCCCCAGCCTCACCGGAACACGTTTTTGTCAGCCCCGGCGTGAAACATCAGGCAAGAAAAATATGCAATAATACCAATATTTAATAATAATCTTTAATTCGCGGCGTTCTTTTTTCGTCGTCGCACGGGCCGCTTAACCTCGCGCTCCCGTTGGTCGCCCTCAATCGCAGGCTCGGCACCTCCTCACCCCCCACGCGGCAGGCCGCGCGGGGGACCCCGGATATCGCGTCAGGCGTCTTGACAATACATACAGTATTCCCTGCGCCGTGTGACGAAGTATGGCGAAAAAAAGGCCGCCGCGAATGTCTTATTTTGATTGGATATCAGTATTAGTATTAGAACCGATCACCTCATGTGTCTCCGCCCGAGCTTCAGGCTTTGCTTTCGAGATTGCTCCTCCCTGTTCGCCCGGGCCGACACAATGCCCGTAAGCCGGTTCATAGACCGTCCTTCAGCTTCCTTTACAGGACCGCATAATCTTCCCTTTTTGTATAGTCTTTTTTGCAGACTGCCGTCCGCTTCTTTCCCGTGCCCCTTTTCATGAAAACGAGCACACCGTTCCCGGTGTGCTCGTTTTCTTTGGTTACTCCTACCCGTCCATTGCCTTTATCTTAATGACATCGGCCCTCCCCGGGCGGCTTTTTCATTGTCACTTTCTCCCCGCCACGCTGGACCTCACCAGCGCGCGCTTCAGCTTCGCCTCCGCGACCGCCAGCTCGTGGTCGGAGAGCCGGTCCCGGTGGGAGAGCTTCTCCTCCGCCGCCTCCCTCGCGTGCTGGGCGCGGGGCAGGTCGATCTGGTCTGCCCACTCAAAGGTGGTGGGCACCAGCATCACCTGGTCGCCTGTGACGGACAGCATCCCCCCGATGCAGGCGGCCCGGCGGGCCTCCCCCTCGGCGGGGACAACCTTGGCCTCGCCCATGCCCAAGGCCGTCAGGAAATTGATATGCCTGGGCAGGATGCATACGTCCCCCTCCACGGTCCGCACGGTGAGGCTCCTGGCCTCCCCGTCAAACATGGGCCCGTCCGGGGTCACGATCTTCAGCCTGAACGTCGCCATATCTCACCCTCTGGCCTTCTTCACCACGTCGTCGATGGACCCAGCGAAGAGGAACGCGGACTCGGGCAGATCGTCGTACCTGCCCTCGATGATCTCCTTGAAGCCCCGGATGGTCTCGGACAGCGGCACGTACCGCCCCTCCATGCCCGTGAACTGCTCGGCCACGGAGAAGGGCTGGGACAGGAACCGCTGGATCTTCCGGGCCCTCGCCACCGTCAGCTTGTCGGTCTCGGAGAGCTCGTCCATGCCCATGATGGCGATGATGTCCTGGAGCTCCTTGTACCGCTGGAGCATCTGCTGGACGGCGCGGGCCACCTCGTAGTGCTCGTGCCCCACGATCTCCGGCGTCAAGATCCGGCTGGTGGAGTCCAGCGGATCCACGGCGGGATAGATTCCCAGCGACGCGATGGACCGGTCCAAAACCGTCGTTGCGTCCAGATGCGCAAACGTGGTCGCCGGGGCCGGGTCGGTCAAATCGTCCGCAGGCACGTAGACCGCCTGGACGGAGGTGATGGACCCCTTCTTGGTGGAGGTGATCCGCTCCTGCAAGGCGCCCATCTCCGTGGCCAGCGTGGGCTGGTAGCCCACGGCGGAGGGCATACGCCCCAGCAGCGCCGACACCTCGGACCCCGCCTGGGTGAAGCGGAAGATATTGTCAATGAACAGCAGCACGTCCTGGTGCTTCTCGTCCCGGAAGTACTCCGCCATGGTGAGCCCCGAGAGGCCCACGCGCATACGCGCTCCGGGCGGCTCGTTCATCTGCCCGTAGACCAGCGCGGTCTTGGCAAGGACCCCGGACTCCTTCATCTCGTTATAGAGGTCGTTGCCCTCGCGTGTGCGCTCGCCCACGCCGGTGAACACGGAAAGTCCCCCGTGCTGTGTGGCGATGTTGTGGATGAGCTCCATGATGAGCACCGTCTTGCCCACGCCCGCGCCGCCGAAGAGGCCGATCTTGCCGCCCTTGGCGTAGGGGCAGATCAGGTCTACCACCTTGATGCCCGTCTCGAAGATCTCCGTGGCCCCCTCCTGCTCGTCATAGGAGGGCGCGGGGCGGTGGATAGGCCAGCGCTCGCGCGTCTTGGGCGCGGGCATATTGTCCACCGGGTCGCCCAGCAGATTGAAGACACGTCCCAGGCACTCCTCGCCCACGGGCACGGAGATGGGCCCGCCGGTGTCCACGGCCTCCAGCCCACGGGATAGCCCGTCGGTGGAGCCCATAGCCACGCACCGGGCCACGTTGTCGCCGATGTGCTGCGCCACCTCGCAGGTGAGCACCCGGCCGCCCGCCTCCACCGTCACGGCGTTGAGCAGCTCCGGCAGCTCCCCGTCCTTGAAGCGGATGTCCAGCACCGGCCCCATGATCTGGGCCACGGTGCCGATATGTTTATTTGCCAATCAAATCACTCCTCAAAAATAAGGATTTGTGTATATATCGTTCACTCCGCGTCCTCCTCCACCGTCTCCAGCAGGAAGCTGACGGGCCGGAACCCGTCGTTGCAGGAGATCATGGCGGAGCGCCTGTTTTTCATCCAGCCGTCATACAGCCCCTCGGCCCCGTAGGCGAGCGCCATCACGAAGGGGGACACGGTGTCCCAGGCGCTGAGGCAGAACCCCTCGGGCCGCTCCCAGCCGTTGGCGGTGAACACCTGCCCCTCGGTCATATCACAGGGGTCCTCCAGCGGATTTTCGTATTTTTCGATGAGGTCGCCGTACCGCGCCCTCCGCACAACGGTGATCCTGACCTTCTTCACAGCCCGGCCCCTCATGCGTTGGACCCGGCCACGATCTCGGTGATCTCCTGGGTGATAGCCCCCTGGCGCGCCCGGTTGTACTTGAGGCTCAAATCGTCGATCATCTCCTCGGCGTTCTTGGTGGCCGAGTCCATGGCGGTGCGCCGCGCCCCCTGCTCGGAGGCGATGCACTCGCACAGGGCCCCGTACAGGAGCCCGCCCAGGTACTCCGGCACGATGGCGGCGAAAAGCGTCTCGCTGTCCGGCTCGTAAATCGTCTCGGACCCCGGCTTCTCCGCGCCTCCCGCGCCGTGGAGGGGCAGGGCGGTGATGACGGAGGGCTGTTGGACCAGGATGGACACAAAGCCGGTGTAGACGATGTGTACCTCGTCAAAATCCCCCCGCAGGAACCGTCCGCACAGGTCCCGGGCCAAGGTGAAGCAGTCGGAGACGGACACGTCCCCGGCCTCAAAATAGGCGTCGGTCAAAATCTCAAACCCGTGGGCGCGGAAATTCTCCACGCTCTTCTTGCCGATGGGCACCACCGTCACGTTCTTCCCGGCCATCTCGGCCTCTGCCAGCTTCAGGACGTTGTGGTTGTACCCCCCGGCCAGCCCCCGGTCACCGGCGATGACCACGTAGCAGGTCTTTTTGACCTCCCGCGCCTCCAAATAGGGCGAGGTGAAGCTCCCGGAGCTGTCCGCCACCCGGCACACCGTGTCGTACAGCGTCTCAAAATAGGGGCGGCTGCGGGTCACGTTGTCCTGGGCCCTGCGGAGCTTGGAGGCGGCCACCATCTCCATGGCCTTTGTGATCTGCTTGGTGCTCTCCATACTGCGGATACGCAGCTTGATATCCTTCATGGACACTCCGGCCATTTTACTTCACCGCCTCACTTGTTGAAGATCTCAATATATTTGCCGATGCAGGCTTTCAGCTCCTCCTCCGCGGCGGGCTCCAGCTTGCCCGTCTCGCGGATGGCGCTGAGCACGTCGTAGCCGTGCTCGTCCATGTAGTTGTAAAGCCCCTGCTCGAACTCGGAAATTTTCGATGTCTCGATGTCCTTCAGATACCCGTTGGTCGCCGCGTAGAAGATGCACACCTGGTGGGCCACCTCCACGGGGGCGCCGTTTTTCTGCTTGAGCACCTCCACGATCCGTTCGCCCTGGGCAAGCCGGTCCTTGGTGTCCTGATCCAGATCCGACCCGAACTGGGCGAAGGACTGGAGCTCCCGGTACTGGGAGTAGATGAGCTTCAAAGACCCCGCCACCTTCTTCATGGCCTTGATCTGGGCCGAGCCTCCCACGCGGGAGACGGAGATACCGGGGTTGACGGCGGGCATGATGCCGGAGTGGAACAGCTCCGTCTCCAGGAAGATCTGCCCGTCGGTGATGGAAATGACGTTTGTGGGGATATACGCCGACACATCCCCCGCCTGTGTCTCGATGACCGGCAGGGCCGTGAGGGATCCCCCGCCGTACTCGGGCGCCATCCGCGCCGCCCGCTCCAGAAGGCGGGAGTGCAGATAGAACACGTCGCCGGGGTACGCCTCCCGTCCGGGGGGACGGCGGATCAGCAGGGATATGGCGCGGTAGGCCACCGCGTGCTTGGAGAGGTCGTCGTAGACCACCAGCACATCCTTCCCCTGCTTCATGAAATATTCGCCCATGGTGCACCCGGAGTAGGGCGCGATGTACTGCATGGGCGCCAGCTCCGACGCCGTGGCGGACACCACGATGGTGTAGTCCATGGCTCCCGCCGCCTCCAGGGTGGTCACCACCTGGGCCACGGTGGACCGCTTCTGGCCAATGGCCACGTAGATGCAGATGCAGTCCTTGCCCTTCTGGTTGATGATGGTGTCGATGGCGATGGTGGACTTGCCCGTCTGCCTGTCGCCGATGATGAGCTCCCGCTGTCCGCGTCCGATGGGGATCATGGAGTCGATGGCCTTGATGCCCGTCTGGAGGGGAACGGAAACGCTCTTGCGCTCGATGATGCCGGGGGCCGGGGCCTCGATGGGGTCGAAACGGACCGCCGCGATCTCGCCCTTGCCGTCGATGGGCTCGCCCAGGGCGTCCACGACACGGCCTATGAGCGCCTCGCCCACGGGCACGGACACGACGCGCCCGGTGCGCTTGACCTTGTCCCCCTCCCGGATGCCGGAGTCATTGCCCAGAATGACGATGGAGACGGAATTTTCCTCCAGATTCTGGGCCATGCCGTACTGTCCGCCCGGAAATTCTATAAGCTCGTTCATCAGGCAGTTCTCAAGCCCCGAGGCCCGCGCGATGCCGTCGCCCACCAGAATGACGGTGCCGGTCTCGCTCTCCTCGATGAGCTTGGAGTAGTTCTTGATCTGCGCCTTGATGATCCTCGTTATCTCCTCTGGTCTTAAATCCATGGTGTAACTCTCCTACAACAAAAATGGGTCTCTCCGAGACGCCTCAAAGGACCGTCTCCCGCAGGCCCCGCTCGATCCGGTCCAGCCTGTCGCGGACGGTGCCGTCGTAGCGCCTCCCGGCGCACTCCAGGCGCATCCCGCCCAGAACGGCGGGGTCCACCCTCGCCTCCAGCACGATCCTCTTCCCGAACATCCCGGCAAGCTTCTTTATAAGCTTCTCCCTGGCCGCATCCGTCAGCTCCACCGCCGTGGTGGCGGTGACCTCCAGGATGCCGTTGTCCTCGTTGTACCGCTCCCGGAAGGCCCGGACGCAGCCGGGGAACTCCCGGATGCTGTTCCTGTCCACCAGAAGCTTCATGAAGCCGGCAAGATAGGGGTGGACCTGCGGCCCAAAGCTCTCGTCCACCGCCCGGCGCCGGGCCTCCTTTGTGAGAGCGGGGGTGGACAGCAGGCGCATATACTCCGGCGTCTCCTCCAAGATCCGCCGGCACAGTTCCAGCTCCGGCAGGATCTTCCCCGTCAGCCCCTCGTCCCGGGCCAGCTCGTAGAGGGAGCCGCCGTAGGTCCTGGCAAAGTCAGTCATCCGACTCACCTAATTTCCCGATAAACTCGGAGACCAGCCGCTCGTGGTCGGCGGCGGTGATCTCCCGCTCCACCACCTCCTGGGCGATGGATATGGAGATGGACGAGATCTCATTCTTCACCTGGTTGAGGGCCTTCTTCTTCTCCTGGGCGATGTCGCTCTCGGCACGGGTTCGGATGGCGGCGGCCTCGTTTTTGGCCTCCGACAGGATCTCCGCCTCCCGCTTCTGGGCGCGGGATACCGCGTCCCGCAGGATCTCGTCCCGCTCGGCTCTGGCGGAGGACAGATGCTCCTCGTAGTCCGCCTGGAGCTTCGCCGCGTCGGCCCTGGACTTCTCGGCGTCGGCGTACATATCGTCGATCTCCTTCTGGCGCTGGTCGATCATCTTCTTCACCGGCTTGAAGAGGAACTTCTTCAAAATGAGGAAGGTGATGATCATGTTGCAGAAGGTAAAGAGCGCGGTCCAGGGATTTATGCCTATGATCTGCTCAAACCCTGTCAATTCAAACCGCTCCTTTCGTCATAAATGAACATTTTTGCCCTCCCGGGACTTTGCGACGCTCAATAGAGGAACAGAAGAAGGAGCGCGATGACCAGCGAGTAGATACCCGTGGACTCCGTGATGGCGCAGCCCAGGATCATGTTGGTGCGGAGCGTACCCGCCGCCTCGGGCTGACGGGCCATGCCCTCCAGCGCCTTGCCCACGGCGTTCCCTTCTCCGAAAGCCGGGCCGATAGCCCCGATGCCCATGCACAGCCCCGCGCCGATGGCGACAGCGGCCTCTCTGATTGCGGTTCCGATATCCATCATTACAATGACCTCCTGTAATAAATTACAACTTGTTTTGTCTATTTTCAACCGTTTAAACGGTCAAAATCACTGTTTTTTCTCCATTTGGGGACCCCGCGCGGCTGCTGCCGCGGGGGGAGACGAGGAGCGAACACCGCGCCTGAGCCCAACCGGAGGGAGGGCGAGGTAAAGCGTGTTCAGCGACGAGGAGGACAGGCCATACCAACGTACACCATGGTCAAAAGCGAGAACACCAGCGCCTGCACCCCGCCGGAGAACACGTCGAAATAGAGGCTCAGAACGCCGGGAAGGCCCACCTCCAAAATGGGGATCTCGCTGAACACCCCGAAATACTCCAGCGCCGCGCAAACCGCGACCGCGATAAGCGCGATGCCCAGAATCTTCAGCGCCAGCTTCTTTTTCCGAATGCCGAAGAAGAGCGCGACGCCCCCCAGAAGGGCCACAACGATGATGACGGCGATGCCGGAGGACTTGATAAGCCCCAAAATCATGGCGCTGGCGGCGGCCAAAGCCGAGTACAGCAGACTCGTCAGCACGCTGCCGCCCATGATGTTGCCGAAGTGACGGAAACCCATGCTGACGGGCTGGGCGATGTCGGAGATAATGTTCATGGGGTTGATGTACCCCTTCAAAAAGGTCTTCAGCCCGCTGTTTTTGATGGTACAACCCCACACCAGGAAGCTTGTCATCAGCGCCCAGGTCAGGGTGGTGGAGATGTCCGAGGTGGTGGACCGGAGGATGCCCGTCATGCCGATGAGAGACCCGCCGATAGAACTGAGGAACAGCGCCCCGATGTAGGGCGTCCAGTAGGCGTTGTGCTTGCCCATGGTGTCCTCCACCAGATTGTAGAGCATGGTGACGCCCTTCTCGGTGATCACCTGCATCCGACCGGGCCGCTTCTTGAGGTCGCGCCCCAGGAAATACCCCGCGACACACAGGAGCGCCATCACAACGAAGCTGGAAACGGCCGTCTGGGTGATGACGTTCATACCGTTGATTTGGAGATAGATTTTCGGACCGTTCACTTTTTCTCACCCTCCCTGCGGAAAAACTCGGTAAGATAGATGGTTATCTGAACAAATATGAGGGGCAGCACCGCCGCCAGCGGGTCGAGAGAGGTGGTTTTCAGCACCGCGATATATACCGCCAGCAAGATCACCAGCCGTATCACCGACGACCCCTGCACCGCCGCCCTGGCCTTGTTGGGGTCTCCCCCCTCCGCCCGGTCGGCGGCCCGGGAGACAGTGATGGTCAGCGCCAGGAAGTTTGCGCAGGAGACGATCATGCCGAAGAGGGCGCCCAGAAGGACGTGGACGGAGAATCTGCCCAGAAGGGCGTACACCACTATCTCCAGCGCCGTCAGCACCGCGACGCCTATGGAAATCTTTACAAACTGCCGGATGGCGGCATCGTTCTTGAACATCTTCTCACCTGTGTTCATTGAAATTGGACCCGGAATCCCGGTCGTCCTCTCTTGCCTGCCTGTCCATGGCCTTCAGGTTCTGCCAGAGGGAGATGAAGGACGCGCCCACGCCCAGCACCGTCCCCACCGCCACCACCCAGCCGCCCAACCCGAAGCGGTCCCGGAGCCACACGGACCCCAGCACCCCCACCAAAAGCGGCATCGCGATGGACAGCCCCAGCTGCGAAAGCCATACGATACTCTTTAAAATGCCATACCCCTTGCGCATACTCTTTCACCTGTTAAACACTGTTCTCTAATATACTCCATTTGCCCGCGAATGTCAAGGAATCCGCCCAAATTTCCCCGTTTTCCGGTTTGTGGCCCGTACCTGAACAGTATACAGCGCCGAAGTCGAAAATAAAACGGGCACATCAGAGGATCTGTCTGAAATAGAGCCCCCCTGTGCGGGGACCGGCGGAGGGGATGTGATTTCGGTACTGCTCTAAGACCGCCTCCGCCTCCTCCGGGGTCTCCAGGGTGAAGTACAGGGTCAAAAAGTCCAGATTTTTTGGGATTTTATCGGCGATATGCAGGGGAACAGAGTTCAAAAGTGTGCCGTACTGTTTCTGATGGCAGAGCACCGGAAAACCGGTCCCCCGCCGGTCAATGAGTTTCGAGACGCCCGTACAGCTCCCGCACCCCCTTTTTCCCCGCACGGGGCAGGCCCGGAAGCGCATCAGGGGGAGTCTGCCGTAGGCCACGATCCCCCGGGGCATCTGTCCGCCCAGGGCGGCTATTTTCCCGGCGTTCAGCTCGAAGGACACCGTGGCGGAGACAAGGCCCAGCCGCCGCAGCTCCGAGAGCGCCAGGGAGTTCATCACGTTGAGCCCCGCGCCGCCCCGGGACGTGATCCCGGCGCGTCTGGCAATATTTACCGCATACAGCGTTTCGCAAAGTACGTCCTTTATCCCCAATTTCCGCAGTTTTTCCACAATTTTGTCGTCCTCCGTGTCGAAAAACAGCGAAGGAAGTTCCACCGTCAACTTATCCCCATATTTTTCCACAACCTGAGGCGATTTTTCAACCTCCGACAAGGGGAGGATGATCCTGTCAAAATTCCCGCAGATCTGGGCCGATTTTTCAAATCTCCCCCAGATCTCCGGCCTCTCCGGCGCCTCCCGCCGGGGCTCCGGCAGCGCCGGGGCGACCTCCGGAAGCTTCCAGGGGCTGGGAGCGCCCCGCAGCTCGGTGAGCTTCTCCAGCGCCTCCCGGCGGAGCGCGTTGAGGGCGGAGGCGGGGACCATGAGGCCGGGTTCAATGTCCGCCGAGAAGGAATTTACAAAATATGACGTGCCTCCGGTCTTGATAAGGGATTTTCTGGCAATTTCAGGGGTGGTCTGGAGGGTCCGCGCGGGCTCTGCGGAAGGGCCTTCGACGGTGGTGGAAACGTTTCCAGACACCGCCCGGAGGGTGGTTCGGGAGTGTGATATAATAAGGCTCAATTCAACAGGCACGTTCTGCCGCTCTTTCCGGTAGAGCCCGGCCAGCCTCCCCAGCACCTCCCCGGCGGCGGCCACGTCCTCCCGGTCCCGGACCCCGAACATGGAGGCGTCCCGCTTTCCCGTCAGGTACCCGTCGGTGAAGCCGCTCCGGGAGAACACGGCGCGGAGGGTGTCCTCGTCGTATGCCTCCCCGTCCAGGGCGGCCCGGGCGGCGGTGACGGCGGCGGCCACGTACTCGGGCCGCTTCATGCGTCCCTCGATCTTGAAGGAGGCTACGCCAATATCCGCCAGTTCCTTTAAATATTTCAAATGGGACATATCCTTCAAACTCAGGGCGTAACCGCGCTCCGCGTTGTGAAAATCGAGCCGGCAGGGCTGGGCGCAGAAGCCCCGGTTGCCGCTGCGGCCCCCCAGCATGGAGCTCAGGGTACACTGGCCGGACATACACATACACAGGGCTCCGTGGATGAAGACCTCCGTCTCGATGCCGCACCGGGCGGTGATGTGTTCGATCTCCCGCAGTGTCAGCTCCCGGGCCAGCACCACCCGTGAAAAGCCCAGGTCGGCGGCCAGCCTGGCCCCGTCCAGGTTGTGGACCGTCATCTGGGTGGAGGCGTGGCGGGGCAGGTCCGGGCACAGGTCCCGGAACCGGGCGTTGACAGCCAGATCCTGGATGATCACCGCGTCCACGCCGCTTTCAGCCGCCTCCCGGACGGCCCCGTCCAGTGCGGGGAGCTCGGGGTCCATCACCAGGGTGTTCACCGTCAGGTGGACCTTCACGCCCCGGACGTGGGCGTACCGGACGGCCTCGGAGAGCTTGCCGTCCCCGAAGTTTTGGGCGTTCCGGCGGGCGTTGAAGCCCCCGGCGCCCAGGTAGACCGCGTCGGCGCCGCACCGCACGGCGGCGGTCAGCTGCTCGAAGCCCCCGGCGGGGGCCAGGATCTCAGGTCTCACCGCTCTCCCTCCTTCTCAGAAAGTCCCCCGGCTCGGCCCGCTCCGGGCAGGGGATGAATAATACCTCGTTGGGGTGGGGCGCCGCGTCCCGGCGCTCCCCGTCCCCGGTGAAGATGGCCTCCACGGGGAAGCTGACGGCGCCCGGGCCGGGGCGCAAAATCTCCAGCGTCTGGCCCACCTTGAAACGATTCCGCTGGCGGACCTTCAGCATCCCGTCCTCCCAGCCCAGCACGTTCCCCACGAAGACGGCGCCGTGGGCGTAGCGGCCGGAATTGGCGTGGTTCTCCCTCAGAAAGCCGTGGTAGAATCCCTCGGAGTAGGGCCGGTGCTTGATGAGCTCCAGCTCGGCGGCGCACGCCTCCACATCCGCCCCGTCCAGGGCCATCCGGTAGGCCCGGGTGACGGAGGCCACGTAGAAGGCGGTCTTCATGCGGCCCTCGATCTTGAAGGAGGTGACGCCGGCATCTTTGAGTTCGTCCAGGATGCGGACGCAGTTCAAATCGTGGGAGCTGAGGATGGCGGTCATGCCGCCCTCCTCCTCGACGGGGAAGTACTCGCCGGGGCGCTTCTCCTCCACGAGGGCGTAGCTCCAGCGGCAAGGCTGGGCGCACCGGCCCCGGTTGCCGCTGCGGCCCGCAAGGTAGGAGCTGATGACGCACCGGCCGGAGTAGGCCATACACATGGCCCCGTGGACGAACGCCTCCAGCTCCAGAGAGCCCGGCGTTTTGGCGCGGAGCTCCGCTATGTCCTCCACCGACATTTCCCGTGCCAGGACGATGCGCTTGACGCCCAGGTCGCGATAGACCCTGGCGGCGGCGTAGTTCATACAGCTGGCCTGGGTGGACAGGTGGATCTCCAGGTCCGGCGCGGCGGCGCGGACGGCGGACAGGACGCCCAGGTCCGAAACGATCGCGGCATCGGCCCCGGCATCCTTCAAAAACCGGGCGTACTCCCCCGCCTTTTCGATCTCCCCGTTTTGGGCCAGGGAGTTCATGGTCACGTAGAGGCGGGCTCCGGCGGCGTGGGCGCGGGTCACGGCCTTCAGGACGCGCTCACGGTCAAAGGCGGCGGACCTGGCACGCAGCTGGAGCGTCTCCCCGCCCACATAGACGGCGTTGGCGCCGAAGCGCAGGGCGGCCTCAAGGCTCTCCATATCCCCGGCGGGGGACAGGAGCTCGGTTTGCGCGGGTCTCATGGGAATCTCCCCTTTCATTTCATACTAATATTCAATCAAAATAAGGCACCGAGCGGCGAGGGATTTTTCGTGTCAGGCAAGAAAGGCGGCGCCGGGAATACTGTATGTATTTCCAAGCGGTCTGACGAAGTATGACGCGAAAAAGACCGTCGCGAATGTCTTATTTTGATTGAATATCAGTATCAACTTTGAGTATGTGGCCCCGGAGGCGGATGGTCTTGCCGGAGGGGGTGGTCAGGGTCGCGGTGTCCAGGGTCTCTATTATGTATTCGCCTTCCAGCTTCTGGAGCAGGCGGAGGCTCGGGGCGTTGCGGATGTCGGCCTCGTAGAAGAAGGACCGCTTGCCGTACTCCCGGCGCGCATGGGCAAGGACGGCGGTCAGCGCCTCGAAGGCGTATCCCCGCCCCTGGTCCGGCTCCCGGATCCAGGCGCCGGTCTCCAGGCAGTCCCCGTCCAGGCCGTGGACCTCCGCGCCGCCCAGAAAGCGGCCCTCCCTCGAGAGAATCGACAGGAACAGGGCGTGGGGTTCCCGCGCCGTCTCGCAAAGCGCCTCCCGGGCCGCGTCCGGGCCTTCAAACGGGTCCGGCCACTGGTATCTTGTGACGTTTTCGTTGAACCCCTCGAAATAATCCCGCGCGTGGGCAGCCTCAAAGGGGACGACGGTCAGTCTCTCTGTCGTTATCATGCTTTCCTCCCCGGAATTAAAGATGTGTTTTCCCCGATTATACCCCCTGAGAGGGCGGATTGTAAAGCGATTTGCGGTTAAAGCACACGGTGATTCGCGGGTTTTCCGTGAATATTTTTGCTGACATGGTGTTGATTTATTTGCAATTTGTTTTTTCGGGGATCAACCCTGCCGGGGGAGGGTCCGTCCGAACGGACGGGGGAGGGTCTTCTTTTCTCTCTTTTGTTCCGTGGCAGAGAAATGCCACTGCACAAAAGAGAGAAAAGGCCGGTGTTGGGCCCGGCGGTAAGTCCGGGCTTGGCGCTTCGTAACGCGGGTCGGCTTCCGCGGCGGCGTGTCGGTGGGTCTGGGAGGAACCATAGCCGCGCGGGGCGAAGACTTAACTGGTTTCTGCTTCAACTTCGCTTGGCCGCTTACGTTGGCGGTGGTTGATAGGTGGGTGACTCTGTTTGGGGCCGCACTTTGTGGGCGGGGGTTGTGGGGCCCGTTTTGAGTGCGGAGGTTGACGGAGGTTGTGCGTCGCACGGGTTTATAAGGTGATTTCAAAATATCTTTGCCGTTGGCAAATTCATTTTGAAATCGTTTGGAGCACGGGAAATGTGTAATTGCGTGTCCCGTCGGAAGAATTCTCTTGACAGCGGGGGGAATCTGTGGTACTCTTTCAGCACACGGTGTGCTGGAGGTGGGCATATGGCGGAGGAGGAGAAGCTCATACGGGATGAGATGAGCGGGAAGATCGTCAGGACGGCGGCGGAGCTGGCGCTGGGCGAGGGGGCCGGGGAGGTGACGGTGCGGCGGATCATACGGGCGCTGGGAGTCACCAACCGGGTCTTCTACAACCGCTTCCGCAACGTGGAGGAGGTGCTGGGGCTGGTCTACCGGCGGTTGGCCGTGGAGATGCGCCAAAGCGTCCTGGACCGGTTCGACCCGGAGGGGGACTTCTTCGGCCAGATCTCGGACATCGCCGTGGGGACGCTGAGGCTGTCCTACCGGTTGAAGCTGGGGATGAACCAGTATGTGTTCCTCCGGGACAGCGTGTCGGAGGAAAATTTTCTCTGGTGGCGGGACCGGATCCGGGAGTTCATCGACCTGGGGAAGGAACGGGGCCTTGCCAGGGCCGATTTGGACAGCGGGCGGATGAGCTACGCCGTCTGGTGCTTCATCCGGGGCTACAACACCGACGCCCTGGCCCGGGGGATCCCCGAAAAGGAGGCCGTGGAGGGGTTTCGCTGTTCCTTCGGCGTCCTGCTGGACGGAATGAAAGCCCGGCGGGAGGGGTAATATCCCAATTATTTCATTATAATACCATTTAAAAAAGCAGAGCGCCGCGAGAGGCGTTTTGTTTTGGAATTGTCAGCACACTGCGTGCTGTAATTGAAGGAGGACGTATGGCAGTCAAGATCATTACCGATTCCGCGTCGGACATCACTCAGGCGCGGGCGGCGGAGCTGGGGATCCGGGTGCTTCCCCTGACCACCGTATTCGGGGACACGGAGTACCTGGACGGAGTGACGCTGACAAGCGGGGAATTTTTTGAAAAGCTCATCGAGACGGACGAGCCGCCCCACACAAGCCAGCTGACGATGTTCCAATATGAGGAGGCGTTTCGGGAGGCGGCGGAGGG
Source organism: uncultured Oscillospiraceae bacterium (assembly GCA_947624585.1). Lineage (GTDB taxonomy): Bacteria > Bacillota > Clostridia > Oscillospirales > Oscillospiraceae > RUG626. The sequence goes on from CANQKZ010000004.1 coordinate 42,377, forward strand.
CGGAGACGAGGTCGTCTGTATCGTCCTGTCCTCCAAGCTGTCCGGCTCCTGTGCCGGGGCGATGGCGGCGGCGGAGGGCTTCGGCGGGCGCGTCACCGTGGTGGACAGCGAGAACGTGTGCATCGGGCAGCAGATCCTGGTGCTCTACGCCGTGCGGCTCCGGGACGCGGGGCTGTCGGCCGCCGAGATCGCCCGGGAGCTTGAGGCAAAACGGGGCGACGTCCGGCTCCTGGCGCTGCTGGACACGCTGGAATATCTCAAAAAAGGCGGGCGCATCTCCCCCACCGTGGCCTTCGCCGGGGGGCTTCTGTCCATAAAGCCGGTGGTGGCGGTGGTGCGCGGCGAGGTTTCGCTGGTGGGCAAGGCCCGGGGGTCGAAGAACGGCAACAATCTGCTGACCCGGTTTGTGGAGGAGAGCGGCGGCATCGACTTCGGTATGCCCTACACGTTGGGGTACAGCGGGCTGGAGGACGGTCTGCTGCAAAAATACATCCGGGACAGCGAGGCGCTGTACCGGGGGCACACGGAGGAGCTGCCCGTCTGCCAGATCGGCAGCACCATCGGCACCCACGCGGGGCCGGGGGCGGTGGCGGTGGCGTTCTTCCGGAGAACGTGAACAAGCGCCGCCCGGAATGAGAAGGACCGTTGACTTTTGGCCAACGGTCCTTTTCGCGTCCTACTTCGTCCGAGCGCGCGATACACGGCCGGGAGAACTATGGGATCTCCGAACAAGCCGCCGCGCCGGTCTTGACGGCGGGAGATAATCGCAAAGGAAACGGGGGGACGGTAAAAAGCGGCTTTCGCGCTAAGGAACCTCTGAACAAATCGCCGCACCGATCTTGACGGCATATTTTCCGCCATATTTCGTCAAAAAATTTTGAAATACACAAAGTATTCCTGCAATTTTTTGCCTTCCTCTGGCGAAAAATCTGCTCGTCAATCTCGGCACTTCGATTTATTCAGAGGTTCCCTAATATGTTTCCATTTGACCACACAGCATAGTATAAAACCCAAATCGCTCGTAAAACGGCTTCAGGCGTTCTTCATAAACCGCCGAAATCATGTAGATACGCTTTTCTTTCAGATATTCGATCATTTTATCCATCAGATCTGTGCCGATCCCTCTGCCCTGGTAATCCGGACAAACCATTAGATCCTGAATATACGCGTCTGTCACTCCGTTTGATACGCTGTCGATATATCCTATCAGTTTTTCATTTTCATAAACCGCGATATGGTAATAGGATGTCCTCAAAGGGTTTTTATACGCGCTTTCCATCCTGTTCCAACCCACAGATTCACGCAAATCCGCCAACGCTTTTACAGACACCTTTTCGTTGTATTTGTACACCAACAGGTTTATCCTCCTCGCGGAATATTTGTATTAAGCCCACTGTTTAAGGACAGAAAACGCTCCGGTGATTTTGGCGTCAGTCGGAGCGTTTCTTTTTGTCTCAATCAAAGGACTCTGTCCCGCGGTCGGCCCGCGAAGGGGGGCGCGTGTTCTTCTTTAAGATTTAAATCGCGAGGAAGAACTTCACGGCGAAGAGCAGGGAGATGCAGAAGGTGAGGACGGAGACGTCCTTGGCTTTGCCGGTGAAGACCTTGATGACGGTGTAGGTGATGAGGCCGAGGCCGATGCCGTGGCCGATGGAGCCGGAGATGGGCATGGCAAGGAGCATGATGAACACGGGGGCGGCGATAGCCATATCGTTGAAGTTGATGTTCTTCAGGCCGCTGAGCATCAGGATGCCCACGTAGATGAGCGCGGCGGAGGTGGCGGAGGCGGGGATGATGGCGGCGATGGGGCTGATGAACATACAGGCCAGGAAGAGGATGCCGGTGGTGAGGGCGGTGAGGCCGGTGCGGCCGCCCGCCTCCACGCCGGACGCGGACTCCACGAAGGTGGTGACGGTGGAGGTGCCGGTGGCGGCGCCCACCACGGTGCCGATGGCGTCGGAGAGAAGAGTCTCGCGCATCTTGGGCATATTGCCGTTCTTGTCCACCATACCGGCCCGGTTGGCGGTGGCCAGGACGGTGCCGATGGTGTCGAACATATCGATGATGCAGAAGGTGATGATCAGGATGATCGGGGTGGTAACGCCGATGGAGAAGAGCGTCTTGAAATCAAACTTGAAGAGAGTGGTCTTCGCCATATCCGCGAAGGGGGGCAGCCAACTGGCGGTGGCGAGGCCCGCGAAGGGGTTGACGTGCAGGAACACGGCCTGTCCGGCCCAGTTGAGCACGGAGGCGCCCAGCATACCGATGAGCACCGCGCCCTTCACGTTGTAGTGGGCCAGGATGATGATGGCGAAGAGGCCGATGAACATGGTGACGACGGCGAGGACCATGTTGGGCCAGTACTCGCCCATGGCCTCCTTAGCGGAGCTGGCGGCCAGGGCGCCGAAGAAGTCGCGCATGACGTAGTGCTCGCTGGAGGCGCCCACGCCGGCGTTGGAGCCGAAGCCGATGTTCATGAGCATCAGGCCGATGGCGGGGCCGATGCCCAGGCGGACGCCGAGAGGAATGGCCTCCACGATCTTCTGACGGATATTGAAGACGGAGAGAAGTACGAATACGATGCCCTCCACGAGGATGATGCACAGGGCCGCCTGAAGTCCGGCAAGGTACGTGCATCCGGCCGCCGCGGCGATCTGGGCGATGACCACGGCGAAGTAGCTGTTCAGGCCCATGCCGGGGGCCAGGGCGAAGGGCTTGTTCGCCAGGAACGCCATGCAGAACATGGCGGCGGCGGAGGCGAGGCAGGTTGCCATAAACACGCCGTTCCACGCGGCGAAGCCGTCCTCGCCGAAGCCGCCGAAGGCGCCCTGGCCGAAGCCCACGATCAGGTTGGGGTTCAGAGCGATGATGTACGCCATCGTCATGAACGTGGTGAGGCCCGCCACGATCTCTGTCCGGACGGTGGTCTTGTTTTCCTTGAGCTTGAAGATTTTCTCCATGTTTACCCTCCTAACTTTTTCTTCACCCGGCCGGAAAAAACAAAAAGCGCGTTCCCGCGCTGTGTACGCCCTTCCGCCGGATGGAGGATGGTTAAAATATACCACGTTTTTCATCAAAATTCCATGTTCTTCGCGAAGATTGTTAAATTTTTTTGAATTTTTGGAGGCTTGACCAATTATTGCGCACAACCGCCCCGCCGCTTGTGCAAAATTATGGCGAATTTGGTGAAAATTCTTTGACGGCGGGGGAGAACGGTGCTATAATGGGATGCGGGGAGGTCTCCCCGAATCTACTGTATGGAGTGACGGAACATGACATATGAGCTCAAGGTGGCGGGGCTGACGCGGAAGCTGAACATCTGCCCGCTGAACGAAAACCTCTCCATCGCCGGATTTGTGATCTTCGGCGACGTGGAGCTGACCTGCGCCTGCGCGAAGGCGCTTCTGGAGGCGGCGCCGGAATTCGACTATATGCTGGCCCCGGAGGCAAAGGCGATCCCCCTCATCCACGAGATGGCCCGCCAGAGCGGCCGGAACGAGTACTTCCTGGTGCGCAAGAAGGCCAAGGCGTATATGCACAACGTATTCAAGGTGGAGGACCACTCCATCACCACCGAGGGCACCCAGTACCTGTACATGGACGGGGACGACGCGGCGAAGATGCGCGGCAAGCGGATCCTGATCCTGGACGACGTGATCTCCACCGGCGGTTCCATCGCGGCGGTGGAAGAGCTGGTGAGGGCCGCCGGGGGGACCGTTGCCGCCAAGATGGCGGTCCTGGCCGAGGGCGACGCCGCCAGGCGGAAGGACATCATCTTCCTGGCGCATCTGCCCCTCTTCGACGGGAAGGGGAACCCCATAGCGTAACGCGGATATGAAAAGACCGGGGCTTTCGCCCCGGTTTTTCATGTTTTGCGCCGGCCCGGCGTCTATTCCGGCGGGCGGGGCTCCGCGCGGTTGGCGGGGACCGCCAGGATCTCGATGGGGACGCCGCAGGACAGGAGGGCGCGGCAGACGGCGGAGCAGGCTTTGTATCTTTCAAAAACGGCCCTGGCGGCGTCCGGGTCGCCGTAGACCTTCCAGAGGCCGGACGTTTTGCACCGGCGGCCGCCGATGAAGCCGCTGACGTCCTCCGGGGGATAGCCCAGGAACAGCCCGATCTCGTGGGGGAACTCCCCACCGTCGGAGAGTCTGTCCCGGAGGCGGCTCAGGCACTGGGCCTGATCCCGGGGCAGGTAGCCCCGGGGAGACAGGATCCGCCGCGCCGCGGGGCGGGCCAGGTCGGGGCCCAGCATTCGGGGCCTGTACACGTACAGCAGCGCCCGTCCGCCCCGGTCGCGGAGCGTCAGGACGCGCAGGCCGCGCGGGGCCAGCCTCCCGCCAAGTACCCGCAGCTTCTCCGGCAGCTCCGGCACGCTGTCGCAGGCGAAAAGACTTCCCGTCTTGATCCCCGCCAGCGTGGGAGCGCAGTGCCGCGCCAGAAGCTCCTCAAGCATCGCGCCTCTCACCTCACCGGTCTATTATGCCCGGAGGCGGAGCAAAATCGGACGGTACCTTCCGCCGCGCATGGGAAAAAATGTGCGAAGAGGAAAACGGTTCATATGTATAAGGCTCGCTTTCCGGCGCAAGATAACGGACGGAAATCAACGCGAGGTGATATGAATGAAGATGACAAACAAGGAGTACGCGGAGTACGTAAAGAAAAAAACTCCCAACTCCAAGCTGATCCCCAACCTCATCAAGGCGTTTCTGGTGGGCGGGCTCATCTGCTGCGCGGGGCAGGGGCTCCTCGACGGTCTTGGCGCGGCGGGACTGGACAAGGAGAGCGCCGCCACGGCCTCCAGCGTCATTCTGGTGCTCACGGGTGCCCTTCTCACCGGGGCGGGCGTCTACGACTCCGTGGCCAAGTTCGCCGGAGCCGGGACCCTGGTGCCCATCACGGGCTTTGCCAACTCCGTGGTCTCCCCGGCCCTGGAGTTCAAAACCGAGGGGTATATCACCGGCACCGCCGCCAAGATGTTCATCATCGCGGGCCCCGTCATCGTGTTCGGGGTGGCAAGCTCCATCGTGTACGGGATCGTCCTGGTGCTGTTCAAGCTGGTGTGATACGGTCGAGTATTGCTCCGGCGGTTGGGGCTGTGGAAAAAGTCCCCGCGCCTTACGCAAAAAGGTTATGCGGGATCCGGCGATACCGGGTCTCGCATAACCTTTTTATTACATTTATTATACGTATCAGATCTCCCGGAACCCCTTGCCGATGATCTGGGAGGAGTTGACCATGGTGATGAAGGCGTGGGCGTCGATGGAGCGAATGTAGTTGCGCAGGTAGACGGCCTGGCGGCGGGAAAGGACGGTGGTGATCATCATCTCCGCCTTGCCGGAGAAGGCGCCCTCGGCGCGGGTGATGGTGGCGCCGCGATTCAGGGTATTGAGGATGTACTGTTTGATCTCCTCCGGGTGGGTGGAGATGATGGTACAGAACTTGCGGGAGTTGATGCCGTCGATGACGATGTCCACCAAAAACACCTTCATGAGGAGGCCCGTCAGGCTGTAGAGGGCCGTCTTCACGTCGAAAATGAAGAAGGTGCAGGCGGTGATGAGAAAGTCCGGTGCCAGAAGCGCCTTGCCCACCTCCAGGGAGGTGCGTTTCGAAAGGATCATGGCGATAATGTCCGTGCCGCCGGTGGAGGCGCCGATGTTGAAGACCAGCGCGGTCCCCACGCCGGGCAGGATCACCGCCCAGACCACCTCCAGAAGGGCGTCGTCGGTCAGCGGCGCGCCGAGCGGTACCAGCCACTCGAACATGGCCACGTACACCGACAGCGCCACGGAGGCGTAAATGGTCCCCCAGCCGAATCCGCGCCCCAGGAAGATAAAACCCACCAGGATGAGGGCCGCGTTGATGATGAACATGGCCCCGGACACGTTGAGTCCCGGCCACAGCGCCGACATGATGACGGCAAGGCCCGACGTGCCGCCCATGGCGAAGTGGTTGGGCGACTTGAAGAGCGAAATGCCCGCCGCCGTGGAGATGAGCCCCGCGTTCAGAATGAGAAACCAGACCGCCCACTGTTTGGGCGTCTTCTTTGCCATATCCGACTCCCCCTTTTGCGTACCCGGGGGTATTATAGGCCCGTTTCCGTCAAAATGCAAGAAAAATCTCAAAAATGCCAGAAGATTTTTTCGACCGCCTCACCCGAAGAGGCGCGCCGTCAGCGCGCACGCGAGGACGCCCATGCACGTGGGCAGGAGGGCGGCCAAGACGGTCCATTTGACGCTCCCCGTCTCCTTTTTTACGGTCAGGAGCGTGGTTGTGCAGGGCCAGTGGAGGACGGTAAAGAGGGCGGTGCAGACGGCGGTGACGGAGGTCCAGCCGTTGGCTAAGAGAAGCTCGCGGAGGGCGGAGAGGTTTTCGTACCCCTCGAAGGTGCCGGAGGCGGCGTAGGCCATGATCATGATGGGGACCACCGTCTCGTTGGCGGGGATGCCCAGGAGGAAGGCGGTCAGGATCACCCCGTCCATCCCCAGAAACCGCCCCACCGGGTCCAGGGTCCCGGTGACGGCGGAGAGGACGGTGCCGTTCCCCACGCGCACGTTGGCGGCGAGCCAGATGAGCAGTCCCGCCGGGGCGGCCACGGCGGCGGCCCGGCCCAGCACGAACAGCGTGCGGTCCAGGAGCGACCGGACGATCACCTCCCCCACCTTGGGGCACCGGAAGGGCGGCAGCTCCAGGGTGGGCGACGAGGGCTCCCCCTTCAAAACCGTCCGGCTCAGGAGCCGGGAGGCCAGGAGGGTGGCCGCCACCCCCGCCACGATGAACCCCGTCAGCGCCAGCGCCGCCAGCACGGAGCCGCCAGCGCCGCCGGAGGTCACCAGGAACATGGTGATGAGGGCGATAAGGATGGGGAACCGCCCGTTGCAGGGTACCAGGGAGTTTGTGAGCACGGCGATGAGCCGCTCGCGCTTTGAGTCGATGATCCGGCACCCCACCACCCCGGCGGCGTTGCACCCGAAGCCCATGGCCATGGTGAGGCACTGTTTCCCGCAGGCTCCGGCCTTTCGGAATCCGGCGTCCAGGTCGAAGGCCACACGGGGCAGGTACCCCAGGTCCTCCAAAAGGGTGAACAGGGGGAAGAAGATGGCCATGGGCGGCAGCATCACGCTGACCACGTACCCCAGCACCCGCCAGACGCCGAAGATCAGCGCCCGGGTGAGGGCCTCCGGCGCGTGAAGTCCCCGAAGGCCCTCCGCCATAGCCGCCCCCAGGCGCTCGAAGAGGGCGTAGAGCAGATCCGACGGCCCGTTGGCCCCCCGAATGGTGATGTAGAAGATCAGCGCCAGCAGGGCCAGCATCACCGGGATGCCGGTGAGCCGCCGGGTCAGCAGGCGGTCTATTTTCAGCTGCCGCTCCCCGTACCCGGCGGGTCCACGGACGCACTGGCGGCAGATCTCCTCGGATTTTTTGTAGATCCCCGCGATCAGCGCGTCCCCCACAGCCCCGTCCTCAAGTCCGGCGTCCCGGAGTATCTGTCGGGCAGAGTCCAGCGCCGGGGCCACGGCGGGGTGTTGGGCCAGGGGGAAGCCCAGGAATTCGTCGGTCCGGGCCAGCATCTTCCCGTCCCCCTCCAGGAGCCGGAGAGCGGCGAACCGGGCGTTCAGACGCCCCTCCAGCACGTTCTCCAGCGCCATCTCCAGTCCGTTTACCGCGTCCTCGATGGGATCGGCGTACCGCACCGTGCAGGCGTAGGGGGGAGGGATGAAATCCGCCACGGCCCGCCGCAGCTCCGCGAGCCCCCGCCCGCGCCGGGCGGCCATGGGGACCACGGGGACGCCCAGAAGCTGGGAAAGTTTTGCCGTGTCCACGGAGATCCCCCGCTTTTTCGCCTCGTCCATCAGGTTCACGGCCACGATCACGTTGGGCGTCGCCTCTAAAATCTGCAAGGTCAGGTTCAGGTTCCGCTCCAGCGCCCCGGCGTCGCAGACAACCACCACCAGATCGGCGCCGCCGAAGACGATGGCGTCCCGGGCGGCCTCCTCCTCCGCCGAACCGGCACGCAGGGAGTAAGCGCCCGGTATGTCCACCAGGGCGTAGGTCCGCCCATCCAGCTCAAAGCTCCCGGCGGCGGTGAGCACCGTCTTGCCCGACCAGTTGCCCGTGTGCTGGCGGAGCCCCGTGAGGCCGTTGAAGACGGTGCTCTTTCCCACGTTGGGGTTCCCGGCCAGGGCCGCCGTGCGGAAGGCCCGGGGGGTGTCGGTATGTTGAAGATCCGAGGCCCTACGGCCCACGGAATTTAAGGTAAGTCCCATGTTATCCTCCTATTGCCCGCCCAGCGCCACACCGGCGGCGTCCTCGCGCCGGAGCGCGATCACCGAGCCCCGCACCATGTACGCCCGGGGGTCCCCGGAGGGCGCGGAGAAGAGACAGGCTACCCGGGCCCCCGGCGTCAGCCCCAGATCCATGAGCCTCCGCCGCACGTCCCCCGTCAGCCGCACCTCCCGCACCACCCCCGCGTCCCCCTCTGAGAGGAGGAATAGTGATGAATCCATAAGTTCATGTTCCTTTCCGGTTTTTCTGCGTCGGGATATTCTATGACCGAGGCGCGGAGTCTGCCACAGGCGCAAAAAAGGGGACAGGTCCGAAGACCTGCCCGCCTTGATTTTCCGTTTTGTCCGTATGGGAGGGGGTCGACCGTTTCCTCACCGCATTGCCCACTCCAACAGGAACAGCTCCTCCACCGGCGTTTTCAGGACCCGGGAGAGGCGGATGGCGAGGGCCAGGGAGGGATCGTAGCGGTCGTTTTCGATGGCGATGACGGTCTGGCGGGAGACGCCTACAGCCGCCGCCAGGTCCTCCTGGCGGTATCCCATCGCACGGCGGAGCTCTCGGACTCTGTTTTTCACGGCTTCACGACCCACAGCGCCACGGCGGCGCAGACAGTCGCCGCCACAGCCGCGACTCCCAGGATCAGCAGGACGAGCCGCGGGGCCCGCCCGTCCCCGGCCTCCTCATCCCCCCGGACGGCCCGGCGGGTCAGCGCCGTCTGAGATACGCTCTGCACCACCGCCGCCGCGCTGAGAAGCAGGCAGGGGACGATGTTCAGCCTCGCGCGGTGGGCGAACACCCGCCAGCTCTCGTAAAAGGTCCACACCGCCAGCGTCGACATCAGGAAAAGATAGCCGTTTCTCTGGGACAGAAGAAGGATGTGCCGCCCCATCTCGTCCTGTCTGGGGGAGCGAAAAAAGTTTGTGTTTTTCATGGCGTCCTCCTTGTAGAAATGTAAAAGGTTCTTTACATCTCCATCATACGGCATGGCCATGAAAATGTCAAGAGTCTTTTACATTTTTTTCGGCCAATCCCAAAAGCGCCTCCCGGGTGTTCTCCGCCTGCCCGAAGGTGACGGACAGCGCGAGAGCGCGGAGGGCGCGGGAGATATCCGCCCCGGCGAAGCCCAGGGCCGCAAGGTCGGAGCCCCGGACGGCCAGATCCCCCGGGCGCGCGTACCGCCGCTCCCGAACGATCCGCTCCGCCCGCGCGATCCGGCCCAATGCCGCGCTTGCCGCCAGCACCGGGGGCGCGGAATGGTCCGTCAGAGCGGTGAGAAGGGCGGTGTCGGAGGCGTCCCCGTCAAGCTCCCGGAGGACCGCCTCCGCCTCCGAGGCCAGCTTCACCTCCCGGGCGGGGCAGCGCAGGTCCCGGAGAAGAGCGGCGGCGCTGTCCGTCATGTCCGCGAGGTGTGCCAGGAGCGCGAAGACGACCGTCCGAAGGTCCTCCGGGCAGGCCGGGAGGAGGTCGGAGCGGAAATTTTCTCCGGGTCCCGTCATAAATCGCCGGAGGAGTCCATATTCTATCATCAGGCCCGCGATTTCGGGCCGGGGGGAGTCCAGGGTCTTCACAAGCTCCGCCCGCACCCGCTCGGCGGACACCTTTTCCGCCAGGGGCGAGAGCTTTCGGACGGCGGCCAGGGTCCCCGGCTCGATCCCGAAGCCCAGCTGGGCGGAGAAGCGCACGGCGCGGAGCATCCGCAGGGCGTCCTCGGAGAAGCGGCGCTCCGGGTCCCCCACACAGCGGATGATCCCCCGCCGCAGGTCCTCCCGTCCGCCGAAAAGGTCCACCACATCTCCGTTCACATCCATGGCCATGGCGTTGACGGTCAGGTCCCGGCGGCTCAGGTCCTCCCGCAGATCCGACACGAAGGCCACGGTCTCCGGTCTGCGCCCGTCCAGGTAGGTCCCGTCCACCCGGAAGGTGGTGACCTCCGCCGAACCTCCAGGCAGGAGGACGGTGACGGTACCGTATTTCGCCCCGGTGGGGACGGTCCGCTCGAAGAGCGCGGCGATGTCGCTGTCCCGCGCCGACGCGGCCACGTCCCAGTCGTGGGGGACGCGGCCCAGGAGCGTGTCCCGGACACAGCCGCCCACGGCGTATGCCTCAAATCCGGCGTCCAGGAGGCGGGAGAGGATCTGGCGAATGAATTCCGGCAAGGGGTCCTCACCTCTTTTTTTACGCGAATCGCGAAATAAGTGTTGTATTTATGCCACGATTGTATTATAATTACCCAGTGCGTCAATTTCAATCTATTAATCAGGTGCATTTTATGGACAGAATCGCCGAGCTTGAAAAGCTGATACTTGAAAAACGCCGCTGCCACCTCGTCGGCATCGGCGGCGTCTCCATGTCCCCGTTGGCGAAGGTGCTCTTCGACCGGGGCGTGCCCGTGACGGGCTCCGACATGGCCGACAGTGAGACCGTTCACCGGCTCCGGGACCAGGGGATCACCGTATTTCTGGGCCACAGGAGCGAAAACGTGGAGGGCGCCGCCTTCGTGATCCGAACGGCCGCCGCCCACGACGACAATCCGGAGGTGGAGTACGCCCGGGACAACGGCATCCCCGTCTTCGAGCGGGCCGAGGCCTGGGGGTGCATCATGCGCCACTACAAGAACGCCCTGTGCATCTCCGGCACCCATGGGAAGACCACCACCACATCCATGTGTACCCACATCCTCATGGCCGCCGAGATGGACCCCACGGTGATGATCGGAGGGACCCTGGCCCTCCTGCACTCGGGCTACCGGGTGGGCAAGGGGGACAGCATCATTCTGGAGTCCTGCGAGTATTACGACTCCTTCCTGAGCTTCTTCCCCACCATCGCCGTGATTTTGGACATTGAGGCGGACCATCTGGACTACTTCAAGGACCTGGAGGACGTGAAGAAGTCTTTTCGGAAGTTCGCGGGCCTCGTCCCCGCCAACTCCGGCACGGTCATCGCCAACATCGACGACGAGAACACCATGGACGCCATCAGGGACATTCGCCGCCGGGTGGTGACCTTCGGCCTCTCCCCGGAGGCCGACATCCGGGCCAGGGACATTCGGATGGAGAACGGAGTCAGCAGCTTCGACGTGGTGTATAAGATGAAGAGCTACTGCCACATCGACCTGCACATCCCGGGGCTCCACAACGTGAAGAACGCACTGGCCGCAGCCGCGGCAGCCATTGAGCTCGGTATCCCCGGCGAGACCGTCTCCCGGGGCCTGGCCGCCTTCCGGGGCGCGGCGAGGCGCTTCGAGTTCAAGGGCACCGTTAACGGCGCACGGGTCTACGACGACTACGCCCACCACCCCGGCGAGCTCCACGCCCTTCTGGACGCCGTCCGTTCCATCACCGACGGCCGCGTGGTCCTGGCCTTCCAGCCCCACACCTACTCCCGCACCAAGGCCCTCTTCGAAGACTTCGCCAAAGAGCTGTCCCACGCCGACAAGGTGTATCTTGCGGAGATCTACGCCGCAAGGGAAAAGAACACCATCGGCATCTCCTCCGCCGACCTGGCCGCCGCCATCCCCGGCGCCGTCTTCTGCCCCACCTTCCCGGAGCTCACCGAAAAGCTCCGCGCCGAGGCCCACCCCGGCGACGTGATCCTCACCGTGGGGGCGGGGAATATATACACCATCTGCGGGGAACTGTGTGAATAACGAAACAGAAAAAGGGGCTGTGAAAAAAGAGCATCAACAAGCTCAACTTTTCACAGCCCCGGTTTTTATGTGGAAAATCAAGGCAAAAACTGATTATCCCTTGAAAACACCGTGTTTATCGGCATTTCGGAAGGGTTGAAAAGCCTCATT
>CANQKZ010000005.1 GCA_947624585.1 uncultured Oscillospiraceae bacterium
CGTATCAACAAGCCGAAGTATTGCTGGTGTGAAAAAGGCGTAAGGCCGTCGGTTCCCTGCCATCACGTCCGGGAATACCGTTATGCTTACGGCGCGGTGGAACCGTTGACGGGCGAATCGAATTTTCTCGTTTTGCCGTATTGCAATAGTGCGTGTATGAATATTTTCCTCAAGCATCTTTCTGAGCAGTATCCGGAAGACCGAATTGTTCTGTGCTGCGATGGAGCTGCCTGGCATAAGTCCCAAACACTGCAAATCCCAGAAAACATACGCCTGTTTTTTATCCCTCCGTACACGCCGGAGATGAATCCCATCGAGCAGATTTGGAAGGAGCTTCGTAAGAAAGGGTTCAGGAATGAGGTGTTTGCCACGCCGGAAAAGGTCATTGACCGGCTCTGTGATGTGATCAACGGGTTGTCTGCTGAGGTGGTACGCAGCATCACTGGACGCGAATGGGTATTGTCTTGTTTTTATTAGGGGTTAGTATTAGTATGAGAGGCTAACCAGGCAATAAATTGAACGTCACCCAAGAAACGGGGCTGTGAAGAAACGCGCCAACTCAGGCGAGAACACTCACAGCCCCGTATTTTTCTCCGCGCGACCAAGGGAACCTCTAAAAAACCAACGCCCCGATCTTGACGGCAGAGTTCCCTTCGCACCAGCGTCCGAGACAGATTTTCAATCCATTTTCAAAATGAATTTGCCCCCGGCAAAGATATTTTGAAAAACCTTTTTGATCAGAGCGACGTGAAACCCCACACAACAGACACGCCCCAGAACGGGCCCCACAACCACCGCCCACAAAGCGCGGCCCCAAACAGAGCCACCCAGCCTACGACATCCACCGGCGTAAGCGGCCAAGCGAAGTTGATGCCGGAACCAATTAAGTCTTCGGACCGCGCGGCTATGGTTCCACCCAGACGTACCGACAACAACCGCGTGAGCCGACCCGAGATACACGGTAGGAGACTAAAGTCTTCCACCGCGCCCCAAACCGCCTTTTCTCTCTTTTGCTTCTTTTCTCCCTTTTGTGCAGTGGGACCCCTCCCACGAAACAAAAGAGAGAAAAGAAGAAGCCCCCGGCAGATTCCCGCCGGGGATCCCCGTCCGTTGGGACGGCACCCCATCAAGGCCCACGCGGCCCGAGCGATGCCGTCAGATTTTCCCCTCCACCAAAACCTTGCCGTTTTTCGCAAAATACTCGACCCCCGACACCACGGTGGTGACAAGGATCACGATCCAGACGAACACATTCACGGTAAAGCTCCCGGCGATGGCGATATCCGCCACCGGCGTCATCATGACGCACAGGCCGATCATGGTGCAGGCGGTCTTGATCTTTCCGCTCCATCCGGCGGCCATGACGGTGCCGTGGGAGGCGGCCACCATGCGAAGGCCCGAGACGGCCAGCTCCCGGGCGATGACCACCATGCAGACCCAGGAGGGCATTTTGCCCTGCTCCACGAAGATCACCATGGCGGAGATCACCAGAAGCTTGTCCGCCAGCGGGTCCATGAATTTGCCGAAATCCGTCACCAGCCCCTGGGAACGGGCGATCTTGCCGTCTACAAAATCCGTGAGGCTCGCCACGATGAACACCCCCAGCGCCACCCAGCGGTTCCACAGAAGCAGAGTCGCCATGAACACCGGCACCAGGATCATTCTCAGAACTGTCAGCTTGTTGGGTAGATTCATATTTTTCATTTTTCCGTTTCCTTTCATGCTAATATTCGATAAAAAGCTTTAACCGAGCGACGAGGATTTTTTCGCAAGACAAGCAAGGCGGCGCGGAGAACGCTATATACGTAGTCAAGCCGCCTGACGCGGTATCCGGGGTCCCCGCGCGGCCTGCCGCGTGGGGTGAGGAGGAGCCGAGCCTGCGCCTGAGGGCGACCAACGGAAGCCCGAGGTTAAGCGGCTCGAGCGACGACGAAAAACCGCCGCGAATTAAAGATTTTTATGAAATATCAGTATCACAACGCCGCCCGCGCCGGGTCAGCTCTCCTCCCTGAATACGGCCTCTCCGGCGGGGTCCCCGTCCAGGTCGCCCCGGATGGCCACGTCGTAGAACTCCCCGGGGAGGCACTCCCGGTCGGAGCCGAAGAAGATGTACCCGTCCACGTCCGGGCTCTCGGCGAAGCTGCGGCCCACGTAGAGGCCCACGTCCTCATCAAAACCCTCGCACAGCACCCGCGTGACGGTACCCACGCGGGATTCGTTGTACGCCTCCATGATGCCCGCCTGGAGCTCCCGGATGATCTCCGCACGGGCAACCGCCTCCTCCGTGTTCACATGGTCCATGTCAAAGGCCGGGGTCCCCTCCTCCGGCGAGAAGGGGAACACCCCCGCCCGCTCGATCTTCGCCTCCCGCAGAAAGTCGCACAGCTCCTCGAACTCCGCCTGCCCCTCGCCGGGAAGGCCGGTGATGAGGCTGGTCCGCAGGACCACGCCGGGGATGCGCCGCCGGAGCATCGGCAGCAGGGCGCGGATCTCGTCCCCGGTGCCCCGGCGCCTCATGTCCTTCAATATTTTGTTGTTGATGTGCTGTATGGGGATGTCCAGATATTTCAGCACCTTGGGTTCCGTGGCGATGGTGTCTATGAGCTCCTCCGTCATCCCGTCGGGGTAGAGGTAGTGGAGCCGGATCCACTCGATGCCGTCGATTTTGCAAAGCTCCCGCGTCAGCTCCGCCAGCGCCCTTTTGCGGTAGAGGTCCATGCCGTACATGGTGGGGTCCTGTGCTACCACGATGAGTTCCCGGACCCCGCTCGCCGCCAGTCCCCGGGCCTCCGCCAGGATGTTCTCCATGGGCCGGGACCTGTACCGGCCCCGGACGGAGGGGATCACGCAGTAGGCGCAGTTGTTGGAGCACCCCTCCGCGATCTTGATGTACGCCCAGCCCGGCCCGGTGGACACCACCCGGTCCGCCTCGTCCAGCGCCGCGTTGATGTCGCCGTAGACCTGGGGCTTTTTGCCCCTCTCCGTCTTTCGGAGGACGCCGACGATGTCCGAGACGCTGCCGGTGCCCAGCAGAGCGTCGATCTCCGGCATCTCGGTCATAAGCTCGTCCCTGTATCTCTGGGCCAGGCACCCGGTGACCACCAGCTTTTTGAGCTTCCCCGTCTTCTTGAGCTCCCCCATGGCCAGGATGTTCTCGATGGCCTCCGATTTGGCGCTCTCGATGAAAGCGCAGGTGTTGACCACGGCCGCGTCGGCCTCCTCCGGGTCGGCGGTCAGCTCAAAGCCCGCCTCGTCCAGCAGGGACAGCATCTGCTCCGAATCTATGAGGTTCTTGGCACAGCCAAGGGATATGAGACAAACCTTACTCATGGCTCCTCCGTCTCCGAAATATCGTAATATTCATACCTTGAAAGGGCGCTCTTGATCTCGCCCCAGCCGTAGCCCCGCCGCAGAAGCATATCGGTGAGGCGCTTCAATTCCTTCCTGTCCGGCTCCGCCCCCCGAAGCCTGCGGTCGATGAGAGCGTCGATAGCCTCCGTGTCCTCGGGAAGCTCCGCCAGGGCGTCCTCCCACAGCTCTTTGGGCACGCCCCGCCTGTAGAGCTCCTGCCGGACTCGCCCGGGGCCGTACCCCTTCCCGGCGTAATGCCGGACAAGGGACGCGGCGTACTGGGCGTCGTCCAGATACCCCAGGCCCTCTAAGTAGTCGACGGCGCTCTGAACGTCCTCCGGCGTCTCGCCCTTCTCCGTGAGCTTATCCGTCAGCTCGTGCCGGGACATGGGCCGCGTCCCCAGAAGCCGCAGCGCCCTGGCCCGGGCCCCCAGCCGGGACACGTCCGCGCGCAGCGCCGCGAACTCCTCCTCGGAGTAGGCCCGCCCCGTGAACAGGGAGTGGTCCGCGATGACGGAGAGGCCCACCTCCAACGTCTCGCCGGTGTCAAAGTCCGCGTACCAGCGGTCTTTGACCTTTTTCGACTCCGTGAGCTTTGTGACCGTGTGCGTCATCAGCCCTCAAAGTCCTCCGCGGACACATCCACGGCCCTTCCCGCCGCCTTGGCGGCCGCCTGGGCCTGGGGGGACAGGAGCTTGTAGGCGTTGGCCCGGATCTGTTCCTCCAGCCGGTCCGCCTCCTCCGGGTTGTCCGCCAGATACTGCCGCATCCCGTCCTTGCCTTGGATGCGCACGTCGCCGAAGGTGAACCAGGCGCCGCCCTTCTCGATGAGTTCCAGCTTCACGCCCAGATCCACCAGCTCCCCGAAGCGGCTGATGCCCTCGCCGTACATGATGTCGAACTCCGCCTCCCGGAAGGGGGGCGCCACCTTGTTCTTGACGATCTTGGCCCTGGTCCGGTTGCCCACCACCTCGGAACCGTTTTTCAGCGTCTCCACCCGGCGCATATCGATGCGGACGGAGGCGAAATACTTCAACGCCCGCCCGCCGGGGGTTGTCTCCGGGTTTCCGTACATGACGCCGATCTTCTCCCGGAGCTGATTGATGAAGATGACCACGCAGTTTGTCTTGGAGATGACCCCCGCCAGCTTCCGCAGGGCCTGGCTCATGAGCCTCGCCACCACGCCCACAGAGGAGTCGCCCATCTCGCCCTCGATCTCGCTCCGGGGCACCAGGGCCGCCACGGAATCCACCACCACCACGTCCACGGCGCCGGAGCGGACCAGCGTCTCGGTGATGGCAAGGGCGTCCTCGCCGGTGTCCGGCTGGGAGATCAGCAGATTCTCGATGTTGACCCCCAGCGCCCGGGCGTAGGCCGGTTCCAGGGCGTGCTCCACGTCGATGTACGCCGCCTCGCCGCCCCGCTTCTGGGCCTGGGCCACGATGTGCAGGGCAAGCGTCGTCTTGCCGCAGGACTCGGGCCCGTAAATCTCGATAATGCGCCCCTTGGGCACGCCGCCGATCCCCAGGGCAAAATCCAGCGCCAGGGACCCGGTGGGCAGCGCCTCCACGTTCACCTGGAGCCCCTGGCCCAGGCGCATGATGGAGCCCTTGCCGTAGCTCTTCTCTATCTGCGAAATGGCCGTCTCAAGGGCCTTCTTCTTCGCCTCGTTGTCCGCCGGAATGGCAAGCGGCGCGGGAGCGGCTTTCTTTGTCGCCATATCTCTTTCCTCCTGTAATCGTTATATTATGTAAAACCGTTTTTCTCTCACTGCCCCATGACCCCGGCGACCACCCGGAGCGTCCCGGCCATATCCGGGAAGCTGCCCACGCTGCCGAAGCCGTTTTTCAAAAACAGCTCCTCGATGGCCTTGTTCTGCCCCTCGCCGCACTCGAACATCATGAGCCCGGCGGGCTTCAAAATCGTCTTCCAGGCGGGGATAATGGCCCGATAGAAGTCCATGCCGTCCGCACCGCCGTCCAGGGCCTCCCTCGGCTCGAAGTCCCGGACGCCGCGGTCCAGGGTGTCGATCTCGCCGGTGGCCACATAGGGCGGGTTGCAGACGATCACGTCGTACTTCCCCAGGAGCACCGGGGGATTTTTCAGCGCGTCGGCCTCGATGCAGGTGGTGTTCCGGGAGACGCCGCACCGGAGCACGTTGCTCCGGGCGATGCGCAGGGCGGGCATGGAGTTGTCCACCAGCACCACCCGGCAGCTCTGCACAGTCTTGGCTACGGTGATACCGATGCACCCGGTTCCGCAGCACAGGTCCAGCACCCGCATCCCGTCGGCCCCCCGCCTCTGCATGAGCCGGATCGCCAGCTCGCACAGCGTCTCCGTGTCCGCCCGGGGGATCAGCACCCGTGGGTCCACGTTGAAGGTCAGGCCCATGAAGTCCCACTCCCCCAGCACGTAGGCAATGGGCTCCCCGCCAATGCGGCGCTTCGCCATCTCATTGACCTTGTCCTCCAAAGGCTCAAAGGCGAAGAGCTTCATGTCCCGCATCAGCTCCTCCTTGGACTTGCTGGAGGCGGCGCAGATGAGGAGCTTGGCCTCTAAGTTGTAGTCCTCGATCCCGGCGGCCTTCAGGGAGCGGCGCAGATCCAGGTACATATCGCTGTATGTCTTCATCGTCGTCGTGGGACCCGCTCTGCCTCGGGGCTCCTTCGCCGCCCCTCGGTCGCAGGGTCCGCTCCTCCTCTCTGGCCCGAACCCGCATCATCGGGCTTCGGGCCAGTATTTTTAAAGGGTTTTTTATTGGAATATCTCACCACTTGTCGGACCCCTCCTCCTCGGGGATCACCAGCTTCATGGCCTCGATGGCCACCTCCATCATGGAGTCGTCGGGCTCGGCGGTGGTCACCAGCTGGAGGGCCTTTCCGGGGGCGGAGAGGATGGCGGTCAGAATGTTGTCGTGGCGTCCGGCGTACTTGATGAGCTCGTAGCTGATGCCCACGATCACCGGAAGGAGCGCCAGGCGGAGCACCAGCCGGATCCACACCGTGGACCAGCTGACCACGCTGGTCACCAGGATGCTGACGATCATCACGATGAAGAGGAAGCTTGTCCCGCACCGGGGGTGGAGGCGCGGCTGGGGCCGCACGTTGTCCACCGTCAGCTCCAGGCCCTTCTCATAGCAGAAAATGGTCTTGTGCTCGGCTCCGTGATACATCCAGACCCGTTTTATCTCCTTCATTTTGGAGGCCAGAATGATGTACGCCAGAAAGATGAGGATGCGGATGACGCCCTCGATGAGGTTGCGCAGGATGCCGTTTTTAACGATGCCCGTGAAGAGCCCCGCCAGCACCGTGGGGAGCATGAAGAAGAGCCCCACGGCCAACACAAGCCCCAAAAACACCGACACACCCACGACGGCCTTCTCCGCCTTCTCGCCGGACAGGTGCTTTTCCAGCCACAGGTCCACCTTCGACGGCTCCTCCTGCTCCTCCTCGGGCAGGAACTCCGCCGAATAGGAGATGGCCTTGACGCCGTTGACCATGGTCTCGATGAAGTTGACGGTGCCCCGGATGAAGGGCCAGCCCAGGATGGGGAAGCGCTTGGACAGGGGGTTTAAGGGCTCCACCTTGGATTCCAGCTCCCCGTCGGGCTTGCGCACCACGATGGCCTGCCGGTCCACGCCGCGCATCAGTATCCCCTCCATCAGCGCCTGCCCGCCGATGGAGGTGCGGAATTTTACATTGTCCTTGCTCAAATCTATGCCCTCCCGTAATATGTAAACTTTTCGGACCCGCTCTCATTCGAATTTCGGTTCTATGGGGATCCGTATGGTCACCAGCAGTCCCCCGCCCTCGGCGTTACTGAGGGTCAGGTCGCCGCCGTGGTATTTGATGATCTCGTCGCAGACGGCAAGTCCGATGCCGCTGCCCCGCTCTCTGGAGCTGCCTTTGTAGAATTTCAGCTTCACCCGCTCCAGCTCGTCCTCCGGCACGCCAGGGCCGTAGTCCCGGAACAGGAGGAACACGTTCTCCCCGTCGGTGCGGGTGGAGACGCTGATGCGCTTGCCCTCCCTGGCGTACTTGGCGGCGTTGTCGAAAAGGTTGTAGAAGACCTGCCGGAGCCGCGCCGGGTCGCCGCTGATGAGGGGCAGCTCCTCGTCGCATGGCTCGTACTCGATGCGCATACCGTCCTGGCGCAAAAGCTCCCGATAGGCGAAGATGGAGTCCTCCAGCTCCGCCGCCACGTCGCAGGGCTGGGCGTTCAGGGTGAAGCGGCCGTCCTGCATCCTGGTGAACTCCAGAAGCTCCTCCACCATCTTGGTGAGCCTACGGGCCTCCTGCAATATGATCCCGATGCCCCGCCTTGTGTCCTCGTCCAGGTTCTCGCCGTAGATCAGCGTCTCGCCCCAGCCGGTGATGGCGGTGAGGGGCGTTCTCAGCTCATGGGACACGGAGGATATGAACTCCGTCTGGGCCTTCTCCGCCTGGCTTATCTTCAGGGACATCTCATTGATGGCCTTGACCATATCCCCCATCTCGTCCTTGTAGCGGCTGCCGATCTGGATACCGTAGCTGCCGCCGGAGATCTGCTGGGCCGCCGCCGTGATCTCCCGCATGGGCTCCACCACGGAGCTCAAGAACACCATGCTGATCACCGCCACGAAGAGCATCACCGCCGCCCCCGCCGACGCGGCCACCAGGATATTGGTCCGCACCAGCTTATCGGCGGGCCGCAGGCTCGTCACGTACCGCATGACGCCGATGATCTGCCCGTTGGAGTAGGTCATGGGCGCCGACACGCTCATGAGGTGTTCGCCGGTGGTCTCCGAGTACCCGTCCCAGGGGGAGATGCGCCCGGTGGTCAGCGCGTCCGTGATGTCCCGCGTCCCCGGCATGGTCCCGGCGGTCATGGAGTGGGAGCTGAGCTCGATGCGCCCGGAGGTGTTGATGAACTGGAGCTCCAGCTTGTTCACGTCGTCGAAGTTGGCCATGTACATATAGGCGCTGTCGTAATACTCCGCGTAGGTGCGGGTGATGTAGTTGGCGAAAAAGTCCGTGGCCGTCTTGGCTTTGGCGTGGAGCCCCTCCCGGAGACTCATGTACACCGTGGCCCGCATGGACAGAGAGTAGGCCGCCACGGCCACCACCACGATGATGAGGATCACCAGCATGGTGGTCATCATGTACCGCTTGCGCAGTCCGCGTATCTTCAGAAAATGCGCCTTCCTCGCGCCCTTTTGCGCCATGCCCCGTCCTCCCTTCGCCGTTCGTCAGGTAAATTGCGTAAAATCAGATCCCCCACTTGTACCCGTAGCCCCAGACGGTGGTGATGTAGGTGGGGCTGGTGGGATCGTCCTCGATCTTGATGCGAAGGCGCCGGATGTTCACGTCCACCACCTTCAGTTCCCCAAAGTAGTCCCGGCCCCAGACGGAGTAAAGGATGTCCTCTCTTGACAGGGCCCGCCCGGGGTTTTCCATAAAGAGTTTCATGATGGAGTACTCCACCTGCGTCAGTCTCACCCGCTCGCCGTTTTTCTCCAATGTCCTGTTGCGGGAGTTGAGCTTGAAGGGCCCCTGCACCACCTCGTCGGAGGGGGTGTCGTCGCTCTCCCCCACCCGGCGGTAGAGGGCGTCGATGCGGGCGGTCAGCTCCGCCGGGGAGAAGGGCTTGGTCACATAGTCGTCGGCTCCGGTCATGAGCCCCGTCACCTTGTCCATCTCCTGGGTCCTGGCGGTGAGCATAATGATGCCGATCCTGGAGTTGGAGGCCCTGATCTGCCTGCACACCTCAAACCCGTCCATGTCCGGGAGCATGATGTCCAGCAGCGCCACCTTGATGTCCGGGTTCAGGTTCATCTGCCGCAGGGCCTCCGCCCCGGTGCCTGCCTCGATGGGGTCGTAGCCGGAGCGCTTTAAGTTGATCACCACAAAGCTGCGTATGCTCGTCTCGTCTTCCAGTACAAGTACCTTTTTCATCTCCGTCTTACCTCTCTTATCCTCGTCTCGGTCTTATGTCTCGCCCGTCACCCACTCGGAGTAGATGACCCCGAAGCTGCTCCGAAGCATCTCCCGCGTCACGGGGAGGGCGTCTTCCGTCAATATCCGCGCGGCGTAAATGGTCTCCTCCGCCTCCATCAGCGTGAACCGGTCCGCCGCCGAGGCCCGCTCGTGCCTGTTCTCGCCGGTGAGGGTGTAGACCGCCAGGAAATCCACGTTCCGTTCGCCGTTCTCCCCCACGGTGGAGAAGAGTACGGTCCGCTCTCCGGCGGCGCCGTCCTGGCGGCTGACGGCGATCTTCCCCTTCCACTCCTCCGGGAGCACCAGATACCAGGCGTCGGCGTAGTTGGAGTAGGTGGTACACACCAGGCGTCGGGCGCCGCTGGAGTAGTAGGAAAACCAGTCGGTGGTGTAATAGGTGGTGTTCTCGCTGGTGGAGGGAAGCGCCTGGGGCTGGGGGATGTCTATGACGCCGTCGGAGTTGATGTCCCGGCAGTAGACGGCGTAGGCGAGCCGCAGCGTGCCCTCGCTCCGCCCGGAGTTCTCGTCCATAGTGATGTTGGCGAGCTTCCCCAGACGCCAGGTGAGGATGTCGGTGACGTAGCCGGTGCCGTTGATGGCGCTCTCCACCAAAATGGCCCCGGCCCCGCCCACAAGGGACGTACCTCGGACACGCAATATGGCCTCGCTTCCCGCTGTCAGCCGCGCCTTGTTGGACACCACTTCCCCGTCGCCTGTGAGGGCGTAGTGCTCCGCCTCCCCGGTGAGCTCCGAGGAGGACAGGCGCAGGACCAGGATCTCACCGCCCGCCGCCCTGTCCAGGGAGCAGGCGGTAAACTCCGTGTAGTTGGTGTTGATGAGCCGGTTCACCTGTCCGGCCTTCACGGAGGCGTCATCTCCGTCCTCCGTCCGCCAGCTTTTGACGGAGTAGACCGACAGCATATTGATCCCGGCCCCCATCTGCCAGCCTACGGCCACCTCCCGTGTGCCGTCGTTGTCCATGTCGAGGTAGGACACGCTGTCGATGCCGGTGCCCTCCCCCTCGATGCGGGCCGCCTCGGTGTAGCCGTCGGTGCCGGACTTGAAGATGACGATCTTCAGGGGCTTGTCGGATCCGGCGAAGTTGAAGAAGGCGATGACCTCCCGGATCCCGTCCCCGTCCAGATCCTCCTGCTGGATGGGCTGCCGGTTGGCCCCGGAGGAGGGCGCGGCGTACTCCGCCCCGGCGGAGAACACCGAGTCGATGGCGCTCTGGAGCTTCAGATACCCCTCCGAGAGCTGGGGCAGGGCGTACAGGTCGTCCGCCGACGTGCGCATACACCCGGCGGTCCCCAGACACAGGACCAGCGCGGCAAACAGCGCCGCAAACACCCTTTTCACCGCCCGGTCCCTCCTTCACATAAATATTCATCATAATTATAGCACAAAGCTTTCCGTTTGGGTAGTGTTTTTCTCACCCGATTTGTGGTACAATGTAAAAAATCTTCAAAAAAAGGGGGCCTCGCCGTGGTCACAGCCTTCATAACCGACTCCGGCAATCGCCGGGACGCCTGGCGGCTTCTGGAATACGCCTTCCGCGCCCGATTCGCCGCCCCCCTCCCGGAGGTCCGCAAGACGGCCCGGGGAAAGCCGTATTTCCCCGATTTTCCCAATGTCCGCTTCTCCCTGAGCCACACCCCGGGCCGTTCCATGGTGTGCATAGCCAACGCCCCCTGCGGCTGCGACATCCAGGCCCTCCGCCCGGTGGGGGAGAGTTTGATACGGCGGGTCTGCGCGGAGGCTGAGCTTGCGGAATTTGACTTCTTCGAGCTCTGGTGCCTGAAGGAGAGCTTCATCAAGCTCACCGGCCGCTTCGTCCCCTATCTGGACATGGAGTTCCGCCGCCGGGACGGGGTCATCCTGCCCCCCCGCCCCGGCCTCGCCGCCCGGCTTTACCCCGAACCCGGGTATCAGGCGGCTGTCGTGGTCGAAGGAGCCCCCCCGGACCTCCCTGCCCACCCGGTGTTCGTTGCGGCGGAGGAGCTTAATCGTCTCATACCCTCTTGCATACTTGACAATGGGGTGGTAAAATAATAAAGGAACCTCTGAATAAATCGACGTGCCGAGGTTGGCGGGCAGATTTTTCGCCAGATCGATACTAAGGAACATCTGAATAAATCGACGTGCCAAGATTGACGAGCAGATTTTTCGCCAGATGAAGGCAAAAAATTGCGGGAATACTTTGTGTATTTCAAGATTTTTTGACGAAATATGGCGGAAAATCTGCCGTCAAGATTGGTGCGGCGATTTGTTCAGAGGTTCCCCAATACTCAACTAAAACCAGCCATTCGCGGCGGTCTTTTTTCGTCGTCGCGCGAGCCGCTTAACCTCGGGCTCGGCTCCTCCTCTCCCCACGCGACAAGCCGCGCGGGGACCCCGGATACTTCGTCAGGGGCCTTGGAAATACACGAAGTATTTCCCGCGCCGTTTTCCTCGTCTGATGCGAAAAATCCTCGCCGCTCGGTGTCTGCTTTTAGTTGAGTATTAAGTATAAGGCAAAAAATCGCGGGAATACTTTGTGTATTTCAAAATTTTTTGACGAAATATGGCGGAAAAACTGCCGTCAAGATCGGTGCGGCGATTTGTTCAGAGGTTCCTGAGGTTACATCGAAATTCCGAGGTGAAAACTATGAAGCTTGTGGTCCTGGACGGCAACAGCATCGTCAACCGCGCCTTTTTCGGGGTGCGTCCCCTGAACGCCTCCGACGGGACGCCCACCAACGCGGTGTTCGGGTTCATCAACATTCTCCGGCGCATCCTCTCCGAGGAGGAGCCGGACGGCCTGTGCGTCACCTTCGACCTGCCGGAGCCCACCTTCCGCCATCTCAAGTACGACGGCTACAAGGCCACCCGCCATAAGATGCCCGAGGAGCTGGCGGTACAGATGCCCATTCTGAAGGACACCCTGGACGCCATGAACATCCGCCGCTACGAGCTGGCGGGCTGGGAGGCGGACGACCTTCTGGGCACCATCGCCGCCAAATGCGCCGGGGCGGGCTGGGAGTGTGTGGTCTGCACCGGGGACCGGGACAGCCTCCAGCTCGTCTCCGACACCACCACGGTGGACCTCATCACCACCGCCAGGGGTCAGACGAACACGAAGCGCGTCACCCCGGAGGTCTTCCGGGAGGAGTACGGCTTCGACCCCATCCACATGATCGACTTAAAGGCCCTGATGGGCGACACCTCCGACAACATCCCCGGCGTCCGGGGGGTGGGGGAGAAGACAGCCATGGCCCTTATCCAGCTCTACGGCTCTGTCGCCCGCCTTTACGAGAATATGCCGGAGATCTACCAGTCGCCTGACAAAAAGGCGACCCCCGCCCTTGTGAAGAAGCTCACCGAGGGCCGGGAGCTGGCGGAGCTGTCCTACGACCTGGCCGCCATCCGCCGCGAGGCGCCGCTGGAGTTCAAGCCGGAGGACAACCTTCTCCGGCCCGTGGACAACGACCGGCTCTATGAGATCTTTGCCCGCCTTGAGTTCCGCAAGCTCATCGACACCTACAAGCTGACCCCGCCGGCCCGCGCCGGGGCGACGGCGGAGCCCATGGATTTTCAGAGTGAGTGCGTCACCGTCAACCTGGCGGACGGCGATTCCCTGGACCGGTTCCGCGCCGCCCTGAAAAGCGGCCCCGCCGCCGTCCGCTTCTCCGAGGACGGCTCCCTCTGCGCCGTCCGGGTGGACCCGGAGGAGGGGGACGCCCTGGGGTTCCTCTTAGACGAGTCCTCCCCCGTATACCGGGATGCCCTGGAGGCCCTCTGCGCACCGGAGGTCCGAAAATCCGGCCACGATGTCAAGGACACCCTGCGGCGTCTGGGCGGGATGGGCCTTCCCATGGAGGGCTGGGTCTTCGACTCCGCCGTCGCCGCCTATCTGCTGGACCCCACCGCCAGCCGGTACGAGCTGTCCGGCCTGGCCTCCCGCTATTGCGGCTTCGAGATCGTCGACGGGGCCGGGGAGGACGGGCAGTTCTCCCTTTTAGGCGGCGTGAACCTGTCCTCCACCCTCCTGTCCGAGGCCGCCGCCGTGGCCTGCCTCCGGGAGAGGCTGACGGGGAAGCTTGCGGAGAACGGCCTCACCTGGCTCTTCGAGAACGCGGAGATGCCCCTGTGCCCGGTGCTGGCCCGGATGGAGCTGGCGGGCTTCCTGGTGGACAGGCAGGCGCTGGCCCGGTTTGGCAAGGCCCTCTCCGGCCAGATCGACACCCTGACGGAGGAGATCTACGCCCTGGCGGGGACAAAATTCAACATAAACTCCCCCAAGCAGCTTGGAGAGGTGCTCTTTGAACGGCTGAGCCTGCCCACGGGCAAGAAGAACAGCCGCGGGTACTCCACCAACGTGGACGTGCTGGAGAAGCTCAGGCCCCTCCACCCCATCGTGGACAAGATCTTGGAGTTCCGGGAGCTTTCCAAGCTCAAATCCACCTACGCCGACGGCCTGGGAAAGGTCATCGCCCCCGACGGGCGCATCCACACCAATTTCCAGATGACCGTCACCGCCACAGGGCGTCTGAGCTCCACGGAGCCGAATCTTCAGAACATCCCCATCCGAAAGGAGCTGGGCGGGGAGATTCGGAAGATGTTCGTGGCCCCGGAGGGCCGGACCCTGGTGGACGCGGACTACAGCCAGATCGAGCTGCGCATTCTCGCCCACATCTCCGGGGACGGGCACATGAAAAACGCCTTCCTCACCGGGGAGGACATCCACCGCTCCACCGCCGCCCAGGTCCTGGGCATCCCGCCGGAGCAGGTGACGCCCCAGCAGAGGAGCCACGCCAAGGCGGTGAACTTCGGCATCGTCTACGGCATCTCCGCCTTCTCCCTGTCCGAAGACATCGGCGTCTCGGTGGCGGAGGCGCGGGACTATATCAACACCTACATGGCCGCCTACAGGGGCGTGGCGGACTATATGGAGCGGGTCATCGCCGAGGCCAGGGAGTCCGGTGTTGTCCGCACCCTCTACGGCCGCGTGCGGCCCATGCCGGAGCTGCGCGCCTCCAACTTCACCGTCCGTTCCTTCGGCGAGCGGGTGGCCCGGAATATGCCCATCCAGGGCACGGCGGCGGACATCATGAAGATCGCCATGGTCGGCGCCGACCGGGCCCTCCGGGAGTCCGGTCTGGACGCCCGGCTCCTCCTCCAGGTCCATGACGAGCTCATCGCCGAGTGCGCGGAGGAGGACGCGGAGGCCGTGCGGCGGATCCTGATCCGCGAGATGGAGGGCGCGGCCAGCCTCACCGTCCCCCTCACCGTGGAGGCCCACACGGGCCGGAACTGGTACGAGGCGAAATGATGAAGATCGTGCGGGCGGAGAGCCGCCACATGGACGGCATCATGGAGATCGAGCGTACAAGCTTCCCGGACCCCTGGTCCGAGGAGAGCGTCCGGGGCTATCTGGACGACCCCTTCACCCGGGTCCTCGTCCTGGAGGACGGGGGCGCGGCGGCGGGCTTCGCCATCTTCCACGTCTCCTTCGAGGACGCGGAGCTCTACAACATCGCCGTTCGGGAAACCCACCGCCGCCGGGGCGCGGGGAGACAGCTTCTGGACGCCGCTTTGAAAGGCGCCGAAAAAATGGGGGCGGAGCGGATGTTCCTGGAGGTCCGCAAATCCAACGCCCCCGCCGCCGCCCTCTACCGGGCCGCCGGCTTTACCGTCTGCGGCGTCCGGCGGAACTACTACGACGCGCCCCGGGAGGACGCGCTTCTGATGGACATATCTCTTACAGAATCTGGAGATCGAACATGAACATACTTGGCATAGAATCCTCCTGCGACGAGACCGCCGCCAGCGTGGTCCGGGACGGGCGGGAGGTCCTTTCAAATGAGATTTTTTCCCAGGCGGATATGCACGCCCTCTACGGCGGCGTGGTGCCGGAGATCGCCTCCCGGAACCACATCACGGTGATTTCGCGTCTGGCGGACGAGGCGGTGCGGAAGGCGGGCCTCATAAAGAGGGACATCGACGCCATCGCCGTCACCGCCGCGCCGGGGCTCATCGGGGCATTGCTGGTGGGGGTCAACTTTGCCAAGGGCGCGGCCCTGGCCCTGGATGTGCCCCTCATACCGGTCCACCACGTCCGTGGGCACATCGCCGCCAACTACCTGGCCTTCCCGGAGCTGGAGCCGCCCTTCCTGTGTCTGGCCATTTCCGGGGGCAACACCGCCATCGTGGACGTGCGGGGGTACACGGATATGTCCATCGTCGGCTGCACCCACGACGACGCGGCGGGGGAGTGCTTCGACAAATCCGCCCGTGTGCTGGGCCTTCCCTATCCCGGCGGCCTGCCCCTCCAGAACCTGGCGGAGACCGGGGACGACACCGCCTTCCGGCTCCCCCACGCCAGGATTGAGGGGCGCCCCTACGATATGTCCTTCTCCGGCCTGAAGACCGCCGTGGTCAACACCGTCCACAACGCCCGGCAGAAGGGGGAGACCCTGGACCGGGCGGGCCTCGCCGCCTCCTTCCAGAGGGCCGTCAGCGAGACGCTGGTACCCCGGACCATGGACGCCGCCCGGGACCTGGGGCGGGAAATCATCGTTGTGGCCGGGGGCGTCGCCGCCAACAAACGCATCCGCGCCGACTTCGAGGCGGCCTGTAAGAGGGAAAATAAAAAGCTTTATATTCCACCATTAAAGCTTTGCGGTGATAACGGCGCTATGATAGCCTGCCAGGGGTATTACGAGTACCTTTCCGGCGTCCGGGCCGGTCAGGAGCTGAACGCCTACGCCACCATGGACATCGATAAGGCCGCGTTCTGACGGGGAATTATGTCCCCGGAGCCGTCAAAAATGACGCCTTCCGGCGGTCCGCAACGGGAAAACAGGTTTTATGTCAAATCGGGACCCGCCGTAAGTTTTCCACAGTCTGTGGCAAACTTTCAGTAAGAATTTGGTAAAAACCGCCCTTTTCTTAGGGCCAAGCCCCCTTTTGCCTGTGGAAAACCTTGTGGAAAATGTGAATAACTTTATGTATTGCCCCATACGGGCGTCACTTACGTAAACCTTCCGGGCGTTTCCCCGGCGGTCCGTCCGTCCCGGAAAGTTCGGAAATCCGCCCCGGCCCGACGGGTTCCCGCACAAACCGACAGGGGCCGTCAAAATGGGCCGCGTCAAAGATCGGACAAATGTGAAGGAATGAACCCGGCAATTACAAACTGTAATCAAAGGAGGTCCCATGGCGGAACACGGAGGACACAGGCGCCGCAGGCGCGCCCTTTTCGAGGTCACTCTGGGCGAGGGCTGGGAGGAGGCGCGGCTTTTGGAGCTGGCGCTTTTTGAAGCGATCCCAAGGGGGGACGTGTACCCCCTTGCCCAAAGGCTCCTGGAGCGCTTCGGCTCCCTGAGCGCCGTCTCAGCGGCCCCGGAGGAGGAGCTTCTGCGGGAGCGGGGTGTAGGGGAGAAGACAGCGCGGGTCCTGCGGGATGCCCCCGCCCTCCTGGAGGAGATGCGCGCCCGGGCACGGGAAGCCCGGGAGGCCGTCGCCCGTCGGGAGGCGGCCCCGTCCGGGGACGGGCGGCCCTCCCTGCCGCCCCGGCCCGTCCTGCGGACGCCGGAGGACGCCGGGCTCTTCCTGCTGCCTTATTTTACGGAGCACCGGGAGGAGGCGCTGTACATCCTGGCGCTGGACGGGGACTACACCTTCCTGGGTATTCGTCTGGCGGGCCTGGGCGGGGAGGAGTCGGTACGGGTGGACATGGAAAACCTCGTGCGCATGAGCGAGGCCATGGGCGCCCGGTACATCATCGCGGCCCACAACCACCCCAGCGGCATCGCCCTCCCCTCCGCCGCCGACGAGCAGGCCACCCTCGCTTTCCGGGACGCGCTGAGGGAGGCGGGGATCACGCTTCTGGACCACATCGTGACTTCAACGGACGACTTCGTGTCCCTCCGGGAGAACGGGTTTCTCCCCTGAGCCGGAACACATCTGATATTTCCTTTTTTTGCGAGGACAAAATATGGAATTCAAGCTTCGCTCCCCCTACAAGCCCACCGGCGACCAGCCGGAGGCCATCGACACCCTGTGCCGGGGCCTGGAGATGGGCATCGACGAGCAGGTGCTTCTGGGCGTCACCGGCTCGGGCAAGACCTTCACCATGGCCAACGTCATCGCCCGCATGGGCCGCCCCGCCCTGGTGCTGGCCCACAACAAGACGCTGGCGGCCCAGCTGTGCGCCGAGTTCAAGGAGTTTTTCCCGGAAAACGCCGTGGAGTATTTCGTCTCCTACTACGACTACTACCAGCCGGAGGCGTACATCCCCCACACGGACACCTACATCGAGAAGGACAGCTCCGTCAACGACGAGATCGACCGGCTCCGCCTCTCCGCCACCGCATCGCTTCTGGAGCGGCGGGACGTGGTGGTGGTCAGCTCCGTGAGCTGCATCTACGGCCTCGGCGAACCGGACGACTTCGAGGCCATGATGGTGCCCATCCGGGTGGGGATGGAGATCCGCATCCCGGAGCTTCTGAAGAAGTTCGCGGACATTCGCTACGAGCGCAACGATCTCAGTTGGGAGCGCAATATGTTCCGGGTCCGGGGGGACACGGTGGAGGTGTGGCCGGCCTACTGGAAGGACACGGCGCTGCGCATCGAGTTTTTCGGCGACGAGGTGGACCGGATCAGCGAGATCAACACGGTCACCGGCGCCGTGGTCCGGCGGCTCACCAACATCCCCATCTGGCCCGCCACCCACTACGTGACCCCCCGGGACAAGATGGACCGGGCGGTGCAGGAGATCTTGAAGGAGTGCGATGAGCGCGTCCAATGGTTCAAGGAGCATGACAAGCTCATCGAGGCCCAGCGCATCTACCAGCGGACCATGTACGACGTGGAGATGCTCCAGGAGCTGGGGTACTGCTCGGGGATAGAGAACTATTCCCGCATCATCTCCGGCCGCGCCCCGGGGTCCGCGCCCATGACGCTTCTGGACTACTTTCCCAAAGATTTCATCCTCTTTGTGGACGAATCCCATGTGACCCTGCCCCAGGTCCGGGCCATGTACCGGGGGGATCGGGCGCGGAAGGAATCCCTGGTGGAGTATGGCTTCCGCCTGCCCTCCGCCTTCGACAACAGGCCGCTGAAGTTCGACGAGTTCAACGAGCGCATCCACCAGGCCATCTACGTCTCCGCCACCCCGGCGGAGTATGAGCGCTCTCGCGCGGGGCAGATCGCGGAGCAGATCATCCGCCCCACGGGCCTTCTGGACCCGAAGGTGGAGGTCCGGCCCGTCAATGGACAGATCGACGACCTCATCGGCGAGATCAACGCCCGCACCGCCAAACGCGAGCGCGTCCTGGTCACAACCCTCACAAAGCGCATGGCGGAGGACCTGACGGCCTACCTCCAGAAGGCGGGCATCAAGGTCCGGTATATGCACCACGACATCGACGCCATCGAGCGCATGGAGATCATCCGCGACCTTCGCCTGGGGACCTTCGACGTGCTGGTGGGCATAAACCTCCTGCGGGAGGGCCTGGACCTGCCGGAGGTAAGTCTCGTGGCCATCCTGGACGCGGACAAGGAGGGCTTCCTGCGCAGTGAGACGAGCCTCATCCAGACCATCGGCCGCGCCGCCCGAAACGCGGAGGGCCTGGTCATCCTCTACGCCGACACGGTGACCCCCTCCATGCGGGCCGCCATGGACGAGACGGACCGCCGCCGCAAAAAGCAGGACGATTACAACAAAGCCCACGGCATCGTACCCAAAACCATCGTCAAGGACATCCGCTCCGTCCTGGAGCACGAGGAGGAAAAGCCAGCCCGGGGCGTCACCGATGACGACGGCAAGTACCTTACCAAACGGGAGAGGGAGGAGGCCATCGCAAAGCTCGAAAAGGAGATGCGCAAGGCGTCGCAGATGCTGGAATTCGAGTACGCGGCGATCCTGCGGGATCGGATCATCAAATTGCGGGGACAGAAGTGAGTGTCCGCGTTGTCCGCAGACGGGGGATCTCTTCTTTTCTCTCTTTTGTTCCGCGGGCATTGGCCCACCGCACAAACGAGAGAAAAGAAGCAAAAGAGAGAAAAGGCCGTTTGGGGCGCGGCGGGAGACTTTAGGCTCCCGCCGTGTATCTCGGGTCGGCTCACGCGGTGGCGTGTCGGAGGGGCCGGGAGGAACCATAGCCGCGCGGTCCTTTGTCAAATAGGCTCAGCATCACTTTCGCTTGGCCTCTTACGCTGGCGGGGGTCGATAGCTGGGTGGCTCTGTTTTGGGCCGCGCTTTGTGGGCGGTGGTTGTGGGGGCCGTTTTGAGGGGTGTGTTGTCCGGGGGGCCCGTCGCACCGATTAAACCGGGGCAGCCGGAAATCGGAGCGGGTGGAGATAGGGCTGAAATGCAATCACGTCAAAAGGCCGATCTCCTTTATGTATGCGCTTCGCCGGGAGGAAGGTCTGCCTGATATTGGACAATTTACGGATGCGTCACAGCAAAAAAATCGCTGCCGGGACCGGGGACCCAAACCGCGTGAGGGCGTATTTCGCCCCTCGGCTTATACCGTATAAGCTGGGGTAAGTCCGGCATTGTGTTGCCGGAGTAATAGGTTAATGTATTCTGTCATAGCGGAATTCAACAGCGCCATATCAAGGCATTGGTCGAGCTGTAAGGATTTGTTTTCCTTTACAGCGTTCATAAATTGACCTTGCACAATTTTAAGTTTTTGGCTGATTTGAGTTTCCCCGATCAAATCCAGCATTGTAATTCCGTCAAGCAGAATTGCTCGGAACAGAGTATTCATAGACGACCGAATATCCATTGAGGATTTTTCCTGTGAACAGAAGTCGGCAATTTCTTTTGCCAACGACTGAAGGACCGCTATAGAGCGCTTTATCATACTTGCAGTTTTAACAGTTTCGTAAGCGGTCTTATTCAAAACAGCCACCGTTACCGTTTCATCGACTCGCCGCAAAAGTTCCTGTTCCGAAAACGACAGCGTATCAGGCTCATCAGACTGCTCCCATTTGTTATGGAGCATACAGAATTTTCCGTCTTTCATCCCTGTGTAAATAACGGCGTGCTTATTCCTCTCGCTTACATAAATGCCCAGCATGGCGTACTGTAAATCACGAAGATAGTCGCAAAGTTGTTCTTTTTTCACTTCTGTTTCCGTCATGGTATAGCCGATAGTCTTCAAGTAGAGGTTGAACCATTTTGCGCCTTGAAGCATTGGACCTGAATAATAACATCCATCCTCGTAGTCAAACAAAAACGGCAGTCCCATTTCAAGCGCAATCGTTCTGTCCTCGGTATCTATCCCATAAAACGACAAAAGATTTGCGACCCCCGCATAAGAGCACGATGAATTGAAGGTCATATACTTCATGGATACATTTCCTCCCCAAAAAACAGTCTTTTTATACTAATATTTGATAAAAAGGTTTAACCGCGCGGCGAGGATTTTTTGTGCCAGACGAGGAAAACGGCGCAGGGAATACTGTCGTATTTCCAAGCAGGCTGACGAAGTATGGCGCAAAAAAGACCGTCGCGAATGTCTTGTTTTGATTGGATATCAGTATAAGGCCGTCGGTCCCCCGCCATCACATCTGGGAATACCGATACGCTTACGGCAAAGGTCATTGACCGGCTCTGCGATGTGTTCAATGGGCTGTCTTCTGAAGTGGTCCGCAGCATCACCGGACGCGAATGGATATTGTCTTGTTCTGATTAGGGGTTAGTATAAGTATTGTTCGCTCAACGGCTCGCAATACTAAAAGGACTGTGAAAAAAGCCAACCGGCTTTTTTCACAGTCCATATTTTTTGCGTATGAACCCTTACGCGCCGAAAACCTTGATGAGGAAACCGGCCGCGATGGCGGAGCCGATGACGCCGGCAACGTTGGGGCCCATGGCGTGCATGAGCAGGAAGTTCGAGGGGTTGGCCTTCTGGCCCTCCACCTGGGCGACGCGGGCCGCCATGGGGACGGCGGACACGCCCGCCGCGCCGATGAGCGGGTTGATCTTTCCGCCGGAGAGCTTATACATGAGCTTCCCGATCAGAAGTCCGCCCACCGTGGAGAAGCCGAACGCGATGAGGCCCAGGGCCACGATCTTCAGAGTGTTCAGGGTCAGGAACCGGCTGGCGACCGTCGTGGCTCCAACGCTGATTCCCAGGAACAGGGTCACGATGTTCATGAGGGCGTTCTGGGCCACATCCGAAAGGCGCTCGGTGACGCCGGTCTCCTTCAGGAGATTTCCGAACATCAGGCAGCCGATGAGAGGCGCCGTGGACGGGAGCAGCAGGATGACGAAGCCGGCCACCACGATGGGGAAGACGATCTTCTCGGTCTTGCTGACCTCGCGCAGCTGCTCCATCTTGACGGACCGCTCCTTTTCCGTCGTGAGAAGCCGCATGATGGGCGGCTGGATCATGGGGATCAGGGCCATATACGAATACGCGGCGATGGCGATGGGGCCCAGGAGCGCCGGGGCCAGCAGGGTGCAGGTCAGGATGGCGGTGGGGCCGTCCGCGCCGCCGATGATGCCGATGGAGGCGGCCTCATTGCCGGTAAAGCCCAGGAGAATGGCGCCGAAGAAGGCGAAGAACACGCCGAACTGGGCCGCCGCGCCCAGGAAGAAGCTCTTGGGGTTGGCGATCAGGGGTCCGAAGTCCGTCATAGCGCCCACGCCGATGAAGATGAGGGAGGGGTAGATGCCCGCCTTGACGCCGATGTACAGGATATCAATGAGGCCGCCCTCCTTGAGGATGTGGCCGTAGCTGTGGTAAAACTCACTCCCCTCGTCCAGGAACGTGTCCCACAGCTCCATGTGGTAGAGGCCCGCGCCGGGAAGGTTCGTCAGGAGGCACCCAAAAGCGATGCCCACGAGGAGCAGGGGCTCGAATTTCTTCTTAATGCCCAGATACAGCAGCACGCAGGCCACGGCGATCATGATGAGCGACTTCCACCCGTCGCCCCGGAAGAAGCCCATGAAGCCGGACTCCATCCAAAGACCCTTTAAGGTCTCCAAAATGTTCATGGTTCCGCCCCCTTACGCCAGAATCACAAGCGGGGACCCGGTCTCCACCTTGGCGCCCTTCTGGACGACCACCTGGGCCACAGAGCCGTCGCGGGGGGCCATGATCTCGTTCTCCATCTTCATGGCCTCCAGCACCACCAGCACGTCGCCGGACTTCACCGCCTGGCCCACCTCCACGTTGACCTTCACGATGGTGCCGGGCATGGGGGCGTTCACCGGGTCGCCCGCAGCCACGGAGGCGGCGGGGGCGGCGGCGGGGGCGGGCGCCACGGCGGGAGCGGGCGCGGGAGCCGCCGGGGCGGCGGGAGTTGCGGGCGTGGGGGCCACCGCGTCGTATTCGTCCAAAAGCATGGCCTCGCCGTGTTCAACCTCCACCTCATAGGTGCGGCCGTTGAGTGTTACCAGATATTTCATTTCTTGTGGACCTCCTTTATTGAAATGAAGCGAAGTTCATTGATGGGGATCTTCAGCTCGTCGGCCACGATAGCCATGATCATGGCGGCGTCCCTGTCCGGGGTGTCATAGAGCTTCAGATCTCCCGCCGCGCCGGGGGCTTTGGGGCCCTGGGGCGCGGGCGTCACGGGGGCGGGCTTCTCCCGCTGGGGCACGGGGGCGGCGGGGGCGGGCTTTTTGGCCGTCATCGCCTTGCCCACCAGGACCACCAGCAGCACCAGAAGCGCGATGCCAAGGAATACGACGCCCCAGCCCATGACGGCTGTCACAAGGGCGTCGCCGATGTTCATATCCGAAGAAGCCATGCTCTCACTCCTCTACGATGGAATATTTTACGTGGTGCTCCCGCTCCTCGCGGCGCGCCTTCAGGAACTTCGCCGTCTGGTCCGGGAAGCAGATGTAACTCATGATGTCCTCCTCGCTCTCGGCAAGGTCGCCCAGGGCGGCTTTGGCGTCGGCAAACTCGCGGCCTGTGCGCTTGGAGTCCTCGAGGCGGCAGTCCACCGGCTTGTTGCCCGCGCCGATGATCTTGTCCTGGAGCTCCTGACTCACGGGGGCGGGGGCGATGCCGTATTCGCCCTTGAAGTAGTTCTTGATCTCATTGGAGATCTGCTTGTACCGCTCGCCCATCAGGACGTTGACCACCGCCTGATTTCCCACCATCTGGGAAAGCGGCGTCACCAGGGGCGGATAGCCCAGGTCCCGGCGCACGTTGGGGATCTCCACCAGGGCTTCGTCGAATTTGTCCATGGCGTTCATGTCCTTGAGGTTGGCGATCATGTTGGAGAGCATACCGCCGGGGACCTTGTAGACCAGTGCCTGGGCGTCGGTGCCCATGGACTTGGGGTTAATGAGCCCGGAGTCGATATACTTCTGTTTGACGGGCTTGAAGAAGTCGTTGACCTGGTTGATGACCTTCTCGTCAAGGCCGGTCTGGATGCCAAGCTGTGTCAGGGCGTAATAAAGGGTTTCCGTGGCGGCCTGGCTGGTGCCGTTGGAGAAGCAGGATGTGGCGGTGTCAATGACATCCACGCCGGACTCGATGGCGGCGAAGAGGGTCATGTAGGCCATGCCGGTGGTGCAGTGGGTGTGGAGGATCAGGGGGATGTCGCCCACGGCGTCCTTGATGCCGGCGATCAGGCCCTTGGCCTCGGCGGGGGACATGGTGCCGGCCATATCCTTGAGGCAGATGGTGTCGAAGCCCATGTTCTTCAGCTCCTTGCACATCTCCACGTACTTCTTCACCGTGTGGACGGGGCTCTGGGTGTAGGAGATGCACCCGGAGGCCACGGTCCGCTTTGTGCCGTACTTCTTTGTGGCCTCAAAGGCGGTCTTGATGTTGCGGAAGTCGTTGAGGGCGTCGAAGATGCGGATGACGTCGATGCCGTTCTTGATGGAAAGCTCAACGAACTTTTCCACCACGTCGTCGTGGTAGTGCTTGTAGCCCAGAAGGTTCTGCCCCCGCAGGAGCATCTGGAGACGGGTATCGGGCATGGCGGCGCGGATCTTGCGCAGCCTCTCCCAGGGGTCCTCGTTCAGATATCTGAGGCACGAATCGAAGGTGGCTCCGCCCCAGCACTCCACCGAGTAGTACCCGGCCTTGTCCATGGTGGGCAGGATCTTCTCATAATCGGAAAACGGCAGACGCGTCGCCATCAGGGATTGGTTGGCGTCCCTCAGCACCGTTTCGGTAAATTGAACCCTTTTCATGCAATTTTTACCTCCATTTATAACAGATAAGGGGCAAAACGTGTTGATTTGGACCGGAATTTTCCATTCATCCGAACTTTCTCCAATCCCAGCCCAGTATATCTTACCACCGAAGCAAATAGATTTCAACAACGAGTTTAGACAAATCGATCAAAAAGTTGACCCGATTTCCTGCAAAATTGACGGCGCTCAAACAAAGCGGCGCCGGGATACGTCCGGCGCCGTTGTCAGATGGTTAGAAATAGTTTACATTTTACTTGGCTTATAGCTTCGATTCTGGTATGATCCCCGTTGTAGTGAAGCATTCTCTCAGATCACCTGGAAGATGTAGAACTTCAGGTACTCCGTCTCCGGCACATTCCAAAGGATGGGGTGGTCGGGGGCCTGCTTGCGGACCTCGATCTCGCGCAGCTCCCGGCCCGCGTCGCGGGCGGCCTGACGGAGCATATCCTCGAAGCGGGCGCAGGGCATGAAGTGGCTGCAGGAGGCGGTGGCCAGGTACCCGCCCCGTGGCAGGAGGGCCATGGCCCGGTAGTTGATCTCCTTATACCCCCGGTAGGCGCTGTCGGAGGTGGCACGGGACTTGGTGAAGGCCGGGGGATCCAGGATGATGAGGTCGTAGTCCCGGCTCTTCTCAGCCGCGAGGCGCGGGAGAAGGTCAAAGACGTCGGCGCAGAGGAAATCCATTTTTTCAGCCAGCCCGTTGCGTTCCGCGTTGCGGCGCGCCATTTCCACGGCGGATTCGGACACGTCCACCGCCGTCACGCGCTCCGCCCCGCCGAGAGCGGCGTTCAGGGCGAAGGAGCCGGTGTGGGTGAAGCAGTCCAGCACCCGCTTGCCCCGGGCGAGCCTTGCCACGGCGGCCCGGTTGTACTTCTGGTCAAGGAAAAACCCGGTCTTCTGTCCGTTCCCCACGTCCACGGTGTAAACGACGCCGTTTTCCGTGATCTCGGTGACGGCGCTGTCCGGGTGTGTCTCGCCGGGCAGGTCAAACCACCCCCTATACTGCCCCAGCCCCTCCAGGCTCCTGGCGGCCAGGTCGTTTCGCTCGTAGACGCCCCGGATCTCCTGCCCGTCCTCCCGGAGGACACGGACGATCAGGGGGAAGATCAGGGGCTTGAGCAATTCCATGCCGTAGGATGCGGTCTGAATGGAGAGAAGGTCCGAAAACCGGTCCACGGTGAGGCCAGGGAAGCCGTCGGACTCGCCGAAGATCACCCGGCAGGCGGACAGATCTCCGCCCATGACGGTCTTCCGGTACTCCCAGGCGTAGCGGACCCGCCGCTCCCAGAAGGCCGCGTCAAACCGGTCGTTGGCGTTGCGGGAGAGGATCCGCACCCGGATCTTGCTCTCTTTGGAGACAAGGCCGGTGCCCAGATATTTCCCCTTGGGCCCCACCACGTCGGCCAGCGCGCCGTTCTCCAGCCCCTCCGGCTCCGAGGCCACGTCGGAGGCGTAGATCCACGGGTGGCCCGTCCCGGCCCAGCGCTCGCCCTTGGCCGTCACCGCGATTTTGGGCCAGGTCCTCTCTGATTTCATACAAATCACTCCATCCGATCAATATATGCTCATATTTTTCCTGAAAAGATGAAAATACGGCCCGGGCGGGAGCTGTCGCTCACCGGCGCGGACCGCGTCTTGGCTGTATTTTATTTGACCTCCCGGACCTCAAGGCCAGCGTACACGTCTGTCAGGTCCAGCTCCGGGTCCGTGACCCAGAGGGCGCCGTCCCGGGGGGATATGGCGTCCACGCCGGTACCGGTGAGCTCAGCGAGTCTCTGAACATCCCCTCCGTCGCTCCACAGGGGGGCGCACCGGAGCATGATCTCGGCGCAGGGCAGGGTGTCGGAGACGGCGGTGAGGCTCTCCAAAGTCTCCTCGGGCAGGCCGTCCCGGAGGCTCAGGTACCGGTGCTTCGTGCCGCCCTGTTCTGTGACGTAGTAGTACCAGCTCTCCCCGTTGGACACCGGGAAGGTGCGGAAAGAGGCCACGGACAGGGGACCCGTGTAGTTGAGGCGGCCCGCTTCAACTACCTTCCCGTTCTGGAGGGAGAAGACGTTGAGGCTGAAGCTCTCGCCATTGCACCCCAGGTTCCGGGCATACCCATCGGCGCTGGTGACAACGCCGCAGGTGAAGCCCGCCCCGGTCAGGGCGTCCGACACGGCGTCCACGATGAAAGCGTTGCGCATCCAGTAGAGATCCACTATTGGGCCGATCTCCTCCTCCGCGAGGAAGCTCAAATATTCGTCAGAGACCGCCAGCTCCGCCCGGTCGTCCCCCAGGAGGCGTATGTCCACGCTCTCCGAGTCGGAGGCAAAGGCGGCGATTTTGGCGAACAGGTCCCGGAGCTGTTCGTTCTGCTCCGGGTCGTAGCCCTCCAGCTCGTGGTCCCCGGCACACTGAAATATGTTGTCATAGATGTGAAAGGCCGGACCCAGGAATGCGGTCCGGTCACCGAAGGTTTGGAGCTTTTCCAGCGCCGCGTACAGAGCCGGATCCAAGGTCATCACCGTGTTGGGGGACTCGTTCAGGGAGGCCAGGTTGCCCTCATAGACGTTGTTGGGGTCCAGAGCCCTTCCCGCTTTGGCGAGGGCGTCCGTATACGCGGCCTTCACGCTCCGGCTTTCGCTTTTGGAGGGGACGCCGGACGCGCCAACGTTGTAGGTCAGCAGGAATTCGGAGGCGTAGTCCGAGGCGCCGCTGGCGGGGGAGATCGTCTGCCAGCCCTTGTCAGCCGCTGTTAAGGCGCTGATCCCGTAGGTCAGCGCCGAAACAGCAATGATGAGCATTATGACTGTGGCCGCAACGCGAAGCCCGATGTGCTTGTCGGAGACCTCGACGCTCTCCACCTTCGGCGTCAGGGGGTTTGGCCCTTGATTGCCGCCGCGTCTCAACTCAGATCACCGACAGCAGCAGCAACAACAGGAAGATGACCAGGATCACGCCGATGACGATAAATCCGATGATGGCGCCCTTCTTGCAGCTCTTGTAGTTGCGTATGTAGTTGAAGTGTCTGAAGATGAAGCCCGCGATGAGGCCCAGGATGGGCAGGAAGAAGGAGAGGATGGCATAGAACTTGCTGCCGGTGTCGTGGACGGGGGCGTTGAGGAACTGGGCCTCGGCGGCGTCCTCCACGGCCTCCTTCTCCTTGACGGAAAGCTTGACCTTCTCGGGGTCGTGGGTGATGGTGATGGCCTTGACAGGCTCGCCCTTCTCGCGGAGGGCCTTGTATTTCTCGATCTCGGCCTTGTTCCCGTAGACCCAGTGGTCATGGCCGATGTTGACGAATTCCGGCTTGTCGACGCTGTAGTCGTGGATGGAGGGATCGTAGGTGTAGAGCACCTTGTTCTTCTCCAGGATGGGGTCGGGGATGGGGATGGCGGAGATCAGGGAGTGGGTGTAGGGGTGAAGCGGGAAGTTGAAGAGCTCCTCGGCGCTGGCCACCTCCACGATGCGGCCCTTGTAGATGACGCCGATGCGGTCCGAGATGAAGCGGACCACGGACAGGTCGTGGGCGATGAAGAGGTAGGTCAGGTCCTTCTCTCTCTGGAACTTCTTCATCAGGTTCAGCACCTGGGCGCGGATGGACACGTCGAGAGCGGAGATGGGCTCGTCGGCCACCACCAGCTCGGGCTCCATGACCATGGCGCGGGCGATGCCGATACGCTGGCGCTGGCCGCCGGAAAACTCATGGGGGTAGCGGGTCAGGTGCTCGGGCAGGAGGCCGACCTCTTCGATCATGGTCTCCACCTTGTGGACCCTGTCCGCCTCGTTCTCATAGAGGTGGAAGTTGTACAGACCCTCGGAGATGATGTAGTCCACGGTGGCGCGCTCGTTCAGGGACGCTGCCGGATCCTGGAACACCATCTGGATGTTGCGGATGACCTCCCGGTCCACCGCGTGGGGGATCTTGCCGGAGATGACCGTATCGCGGTAGCGGATCTCGCCGCCTGCCAGGGGGTTGACGCGGATGACGGCGCGGCCGATGGTGGTCTTGCCGGATCCGGACTCGCCCACCAGGGAGAAGGTCTCACCCTTGTAGATGTCGAAGGATGCGTCGGTGACGGCGCGGACGGCGTTGTCGCCCTTGCCGAAGGTGATGTCCACATTCTTGAGGCTCAGCAGGATCTCTCTGCCGTTCTCGTCCTTGTGGCACTCGCCCAGGAGGTTCTTTTTATCTTTAGCCATTCAAACCGCCTCCTATCATATCTCTTCGATGTTGTAGGCCGCCAGGATCTTCTCGTGGATGTCCTGGATGCCCTCGGGCTTGTCGATCTTCGGCGCTCTGGGGTCAAGCAGCCATGTCTTGGCCGAGTGAGTCTCGGTGATCTTGAACATGGGCGGCTCCTCCAGGGTGTCGATCTTCAGGCAGAACGGGTTGCGGGGGGCAAAGGCGTCGCCCTTGATGGCGTTGTACAGGGACGGCGGGGTGCCGGTGATGGAGTAGAGCTTGCTGCCGCTCTGGGCCAGCTGCGGAAGGGAGCTGAGCAAGGCCCAGGTGTAGGGGTGGTGCGGGTCGTAGAAGACCTCGTCCACGTTGCCCAACTCGATGATCTGACCGGCGTACAGCACGGCCACGCGGTCGGCAATGTTGGCGACAACGCCCAGGTCGTGGGTGATGAAGACGATGGTGTAGCCGAATTCCTTCTGCAGGTCCTTGATGAGCCGCAGGATCTGGGCCTGGATGGTCACGTCCAGAGCCGTGGTGGGCTCGTCGCAGATGAGGATCTTGGGCTGGCAGCTCAGGGCGATGGCAATGACGATCCTCTGGCGCATACCGCCGGAGTACTGGAAGGGGTAGTCGTCAAAACGCTGCTCGGCCTTGGGGATGCCCACCTTGTGCATAAGATCGATGGCGCGGCGGCGCGCCTCGGCCTCGGAGCAGCCCTGATGGCGGACGATGACGGAGGTGATCTGCTTGCCGATGGTGACGATGGGGTTTAAAGAGGTCATGGGGTCCTGGAACACGGTGGCGATGCGGCGGCCCCGGATCTGGTTCCAGTCCTTGGCGTACTTGACGTTGGCAAGGTTCAGGATGCAGGTGCCGTGGAGCTGGTCGGCCGTCTCGTCCAGGTACTTGACGCGGAAGGCCACGGTGTCGAACACCTTGTTGCGCTGGATCTCGTCGTCCAGGTCCACGCCCATGATCATGGCCTTCTTCATGGCCTTGATGAGGCCGTTGAGGAGCTGGAGGCGCTTGTTGAAGCCGTAGCGGCCGATGGAAAGGTAGATCTCCTTGGCAAGGATCTCGTTGCGCTCCAACGTCTTCTTGTCGGGCGTGCCGGTGATCTCCTTCTCGTACCGGGCCTTCAGCTCAGCCATCTTCTTCTCATAGGCGCTCTGGTAGGCGGCGTCGGCCTGGGCGGCCTGCTTGTGGGCCTTGGCTTTGGCCTCGTTGGCGGCCTTCAGGTCCTTGATCTTTTTGTCGTACTCCTTGAGCTTCTGGGCCGCGTCCTTTATCTCCTGCTTCTGATGCTTGGGGTCAAAGGTCTGCTTTAAGTTGAAGAGGTTGGTCCGCTCGTCGGTCAGATCCTTCAAAGCCCTGTCGGCCTCGGCCTGCTCGGCGTGGGACAGGCCCATGCGCTCTTCTCTCTCGTCCTTGAGCTTCTCCATGGCCTGCCAGGTCTTGGCGCCGAATTCATATTTGGAATATTCATCCAGCTTTGCCTTGGCGTGCTTCATGAAGGACTCGGCCACGGCGTTTTTGGCCACGTGGGTGTCGGCCAGCTCGTCGTCGGAGAAGACCAGGGAGCCCTCGGAGATGAATCCGTTGGAATCCAGCATCCCGGCGAAGGTCTTGGTGAAGACGGATTTGCCGGAGCCGGACTCGCCCACGATGGCGATGGACTCGTTTTCATAAATATCCAGGTTGATGCCGCGGATGGCGGTCAAAATGCGTCCGCGGACGCGGAACTTCACGTGCAGGTCGCGCACGGAGAGCAATACTTTCTTGTCTTCCATCGTTTGCCCTCCTCACATATGGGTCCTGGGGTCGGACGCGTCGCCCAGGTTCTGGCCGGTGACGTAAAGCACCACGGTGATGACGGAGGCAACGGCCACGGGGGTCCAGAACTCCCAGCCCCAGCCGGGAGTGACCATGGCCTGCTGGGCCTCATAGATCAGGCGGCCCAGAGAGACCTCGGACATGCCCAGGCCGATGTAGGACAGGAACACCTCGGAGGAGATGTAGCCCGGGATGGCGGCGGCGATCTCCAGCACGATGACGGAGGTCATGAAGGGCAGGATGTTCTTGGTGGCGATCTTGAAGATGCTGGTGCCCAGGCAGCGGGAGGCCAGGTTGTACTCGTGGTCGCGGATGATGATGACGCGGGTCCTGATGTAGTAGGCGATGCCCAGCCAGCCCATGACGGTCATGGCGAAGACCAGGGTCCAGAAGCTGGGGGAGAAGACCATGACCATGACGGAGATGAACAGCGTGGAGGGGATGTTGCCCAGGATGTTGTAGACCTCGTTCATGATCATATCCATTCGCCTTGAGAAGCCCCAGACGGCGCCCAGCATGATGCCGATGGTCATGTTGATGGCCGCGCAGATGAGGGCCAGGGAGATGGAGATGCGGGAGCCGTTCCAGATGGCGTTGAAGGTGGAGGCGCCGGTGCGGCCGGAGCCGAAGATCCACTTCAGCGAGGCGCCGTGGCGGGCGAAGGCCGCTGTGGGCGTCAGGTGCTGGACGCCGGTCTCGTTGACGTACAGGTACGGGTCCACCTGATCGTCGTAGCCGATGACGGAGGGGTAGATGTACGCGAAGAGCACAACGACCGCCAGGATGGTCAGGACGATGATGTTGATCTTCTTGCGGAAGAACACGCGGAACACGGACTTCCAGTAGGAGTAGCGCGGAGCGGTGATCTTTTCCGACTCGAGCTCGTCCTTGTCGATCTGAGTGAACAGCTCCGCATCAGTCATATTATATTTCTTAGCAAAATCTTCCATGCCGCTCACCTCGATTTATCCGTAAAGGAGATTCTCGGGTCCACCATGGCCATCAGCACGTCGCCCAGGATCAGGGACAGGACGGACAGGACGGCGTAGAACAGGGTGACGCCCACGATGACCGCGTTGTCGTACTGGTTGATGGCGTCGATGAGAAGTCCGCCGGCGCCGGGTACCAGGTAGACGCGCTCGGTGATGAGAGCGCCGGTCATGGCAAAGAGCAGGGAGCCGGGGATGCCCTGGATGATGGGGATGGCGGATACCTTCATGACGTGCTTGAAGAAGATCTCGGTCTCGGACATACCGCCGGACCGGGCGAACTTGACGTAGTCGGAGTTCATCTGGTCGATCATGTACCGGCGCATCCACTTCATCATGCTGGCGATGGAGGGCAGCGCCAGGGAGACGATGGGCAGGATGTACATGGCCTTCGTAACATTGTCCATGTCGAAGGTCCACGGCAAGCCTATGGCGCGGCCGATGCCCTTGAAGATGAAGATGTAGGCCAGGGACGGGACGGCGGAGATGAACATGATGTACACCGTGCCGATCTTGTCCAGGATGCCCTCCTTGTACCGGGCCATCAGGACGCCCAAAGGCAGGGCCAGGATGTAGACCATGACGGTGGAGATGATGCCGATGACGAAGGAGTAGCCCATACGGGACATGTTGTTCTTATAGGTGTTGACGTTGGTGTAGTCGTCCTCGTACCGCTGCTGATACATCACGTTGGCGTCGCGGGAACCGGCGATATAGGTGGCGGTGTGCAGGTTGTCCGCGCTCTGCTCCGAAAGGCCCGTGGGATAGGTCAGGGGCTGCTGGACGTAGGCGCCCTGGCCCTGGGTCATGCTGGAGAATACCTCCACGCCGCGGGTGACGGTGAAGGAGGTGCCCAGGTGGATGTTCACGAAGTTCTGATGAATGAAGGGGAAGCTGCTATCGAAATACAGAAGATACTTGTGGGTGGTGCCGTTGCCGATGATGGCGGGGGAGAATACCTTCTTGCCGCCGTTCTCCGCCTGCTTCACCGGGTCGTACAGGGTAAAGGTAAGCCCCCGCTTGCCGATGTCCTGTG
Source organism: uncultured Oscillospiraceae bacterium (assembly GCA_947624585.1). Classification (GTDB taxonomy): domain Bacteria; phylum Bacillota; class Clostridia; order Oscillospirales; family Oscillospiraceae; genus RUG626. The sequence goes on from CANQKZ010000005.1 coordinate 32,510, forward strand.
TCTCGGGCACCTTGTGGATGTTGTCGAATTCAAGGATCCCTGTAAAGTAGTTCCAAAGTCTTACCAGCACGTTCTTCTCCTTGTAGGCGAAGAGCGCCTGCTGGCCGCCGGTGACGATCCTGTTCTTGGAGACAACAGCTCCCAGGCGGCGCACCGTGTAGCCGTTGGATGCGGCATAGTCATAGAAACGCTTGACGAACTCGGCGGTGGTCTCGCTGTCATCGCTGCCGTCGTCCGCCTTGCCGATGGAGGAAGCCGCAGCGCGGGTCTCCTCTGTGATCTCGCCGCTGCGCGCCAAATCGTTCAGATAGTCGTTGAAGGGGAGGTAATCCAGATATCCGTATTCCTCCCACCGCTGATACATATACGTTGTTCTGGCGTTATTGGTGACCTTTGTGTACTGCGGATCGGTCTTGAATATCTTCTGCCGGTCCATCAGCCCATACACCAGGATCATGACGATAAGGATGACCATCACGATGGAAAACAACCCATGCAGCAGTCTTTTTACTACGTATTTTCCCATATATCACCCAGCTCTCTTGCAAGATTATTTATGTTGCAAGCCGCCCCCTTGGGGACCGCTCTTTGGGTCTTTTGGCAATTAAAGAATTGAATTTGGAAATGGGGGCGGGTTTTGCCCCGCCCCCATTGCGAGAATTCAGTTGACGTCCGCGCTGTGGGATCAATACAGGCCCCAGGCGATGCACTCGTAGCCATAAGGAATGACGGTGTCCAGATAGGTCTGGGGATCGCCGTAGTCAGGACCCCAGCCGGTGAGACCGCCCAGGTCGTAGTTCATCATGTAGCCGTCGGTCGGGTTGTAGTTGGAGTCGTTCTCGGTGTCGCCGTCGCCGGCAGCAACCAGGTTGACGATGACGCGTCCGCCGAAGGCGGCGTCATAGGACTGCTTCACGGCCTGCTGAGCGGCGGAAGCGGTGGTGTCATAGTCGGAGTAGGGCATGTCGAGGTAGATGGGATTCTCGGTGGAGATCTCAATATCCTCGGCGGCCAGCTCCTCGATGGCCTTGTCCAGATACTCAGCGGCAGCGGTGGGATTGTACCAGCCGTCGAAGCCGAAGCTGGAGCCGGCTCCGTCAGCGCCGGCGGGATCCCAAACCTTCATGGGATAGCCGTCAGCGGTGATGGCGGCCTGGAGGATCTCGCCGTAGTTGGTGCCGGCGGGGAAGGTGGTGGGAGTGCCGGCGATGTCCACGGTCACTTCCTTGGACAGAGTGGTGAAGTTGCCGGGGACGTAGGAGTTGGTCATCTGGCCGTCGGGATCGGCCTCGCCGTAGACGTTGACCATGTAGGTGTGACGGTCATAGGAGAGGGCCAGGGCCAGACGGAAGTTCTGGTTGAGCATGGCGGCCGCGGTGCGCTCGGCGTCGGTCACGGTCTTGGTGGAGACCATGGCGGAGGGATCGTTGTACAGGTTGCTGTGGGCATAGCGGTTGACGTTGTTCCAGTTCATGATGGACGTGGTGCCCTCGTGGCTGGAGTAACCGTAAGCCTCAACATAGTTCTTGGAGGGATCGACCTCGGAGGCCTTCTGCTCGGCGATAGGACGGACCTGAGAGGAAACGGTGACGGAGTAGAAGGTGCCCTCCTCGAAGTTGTTCCACGCGAACAGAGGATCGGTGCCGTCGAAATAGCGGCGGGTGATGGACTTGATGCGCACGTTATCAGGATTCCAGTAGCTGGGGTTGGCAGTGTAGGCAATGGTGTTCTGATAGGTGTAGTTGGTGATCAGGTAGGGGCCGCAGTAAGCGATGTGCTCAGGATCGGTGCCGTACAGATAATCGGAGGCAGCGGCGTCGAACTCAGCGCCGAACTTGCCGCCCTGGGAGACGTAGTAGTCGCGGCTCATGGGGGCCAGCGCGCTGTAACCGGTCAGGGTCAGGAACCAGGGGGCGTTGACCTCGAGGGTGTACTGGAGGGTGTAGTCGTCAAGGGCCTTCACGCCGACCTGAGAGAAGTCGGTGATCTCGCCGGTGCCGTACTCGCGCAGGTTCTTGACGGTGCCGTAGATCAGGTCCGCAAGGCCGGCCTTGGTGTCGCAGGAGTGCTGGAGAGCGGCGACCCAGTCGTCAGCCTTCACTTCGCCGACCTCGGTGCCCTGGCTGGTGACCCACTTCACACCCTGACGGATGTGGAAGGTGTAGGTGAGACCGTCATCGGAGACCTCATAGCTCTCGGCAAGGCCGGGCTGCTGCATGTTCTCGTTGTTATAGATGAGCAGACCGTCCCAGGTGGGGGAGGTGACCTCACCGGAGGTGGCCTGAGCCGTGCCCAAAGTGTCCCAGGTGGTGGGGGTCGCGGTGTAGGTGAAGGTCAGGGTGTCGGCAAGAGTGAAGCCCTTCTCGGCGGCCCAGTCCACGAGGGCCTGATAGGCCTCGCCGGTGCCGACCTTGCTGCTCCAGAGAGTGGTGGCCTCGGCGCGCTCGGCGGGAGTCAGAGGACGTTCGTTGACGACCAGCAGGTTCCTGTATCCGCGGTAGGTCTGGTCATAGCCCCAAGTGACGGTGGGCACGGAACGCGGAATGACTCTGGAGATGCCGGTGCCGCCGGTGTTGTTCTGCATGGGCACGCCCATGGCGGCCTCGAGGAACTTGGCCTCGGCGACGGCCATCTTGGCGGCGCGGACGCTGGTGTCGACCTCGGCAAGAGCCTCCTGATAGGCGGCGTAGAAGTCGCCCAGAACCAGGTCGTAGATCTCGTCGGACTTCTCCTCGTAGCCGGCGGCGTCGAACGCCTCGGCGGTGTAGACGTCGGCAGCCAGACGGGTGTCGACCTCTGCGGGAGGCTCGGGAGTGGTGTCCTCGCCGGTGTCGGCGGGAGGCGTGGTGGTCTCTCCGGTGTCAGCCGGAGGCGTGGTGGTGGTGCTGCCGGTGTCGCCGCTGGGGGTAGTAGTGGTGGTGTCGCCGCCGCCGCAGGCAGCAAGGCTCAGGCACATCGCCAGGGCAAGCACCAAGCAAAGGATCTTGGTCTTTTTCACTGTGTTTTCCTCCTAAAAAATTTTTATTTTAAAATGTACCGCCGAAATTATGTAACGAGAGGTGCACTTTAAAAATCTGCATATTAAAAAAGCGCAAATTGCAAAAATCGGGTCGTTTTTCGATTTATTGCGTCAAATGCCTTTTTTAATATCTGCATTATAACACACACTTTGCCAACATACAAGAAAAAATTTTGAACCGGTTGTGAAAATTTTTTGCAGGGGACCCGTTTTTTCCCGGTCAAATGGCCGAAAAACGGCATTTTACTGTGACCTTTGACCAATGAGGCAATATTCGGGCGCAAAATTTTGTAAAAACGCACAAGAGACGCACAATTGTTGACAATCGGCGCGGAAGGCCGTATAATTTCAGGTGGAACGCGGCCTTTGGGCGCAATATGTTGTTGGGATCTCATATAATCTATACAACATCTGCATATTTTAAGCGGTTTTCGCGCGGTTTGCGAAGAATACTTTTCTGTGAGGTGAAAATGCCATGCGGGTCTGTCCCAACTGTCGGAAAAACGTGGCGGAGAGGGAATACTGCGAAAACTGCGGGTACAAATTCCCGGAGGGCGGCGGAAAGCGGAAACGGCGGGGGATCCTGGCCGGACTTGCGTGGGGCGGCGCGACGCTGGCGGCGCTGGTCCTTATGTGTTTTGTGCTCCTGCGGCCCCGGGCGGGGTTCGAGGAGATCCAGCGGCGGGCGCTCATCGATCCGGCGCTGGAGCTGGCGAAGGCGGCGCTGGAATTTGCCGAGTCGCCGGAGCTGAGCGCGGATCTGACGCTGACGGCGGACTGCGACGACTTCCTTCTCTCCCGTGTGCTGGCCGGGTCCGGCGCGGCGCTGAAGCTGGAGATCGGGGACGGGGACGCCCTTGTGAACGGCGCGGTGACGGTGATGGGCAGCACGGCCCTTACGGGGTATGTGACCTTACGGGACGGGAGGCTGGGCTTCGCCCTGCCCCAGGCGGACGGGAAGTACTACAGCGGCGCGGCGCTGACATTGCCGGAGGTGGACGCGGAGGACCTCTCCGGGCGGCTGGAGCGGTGCGCGGACATCCTCTTTGAGGCGGTCAACGAACGGAATCTGGCGGTGTACGAGAAGGAGGAGCTGCGCCTGGAGGCGCTGGGGCGGTCCTTCACCGGGACAAGGTATGTGTTCGAGCCGTCCCCGGCGGAGACGGAGGCCGCCGTCGCGGCTATAGAGGAGGAGCTGGGCGTCAGTCTGCCCGTGCCGGACGGATTTGTGTGGTCCCTGTGCGCGGAGGGGACGAAGCTGCGGAGCCTGGCCTTTTCGGCGGAGGGCGCGGAGGTCGTTCTGGAGGCGTACGGGACGCTGAAAAAGGGGATGGAGGCCGCGTGGACGCTGGGATATAACGGATTTACAACGACTGTAAAGGGCACGCTCCGATTGGAGGGACGGCGGCTCTCCGGCGCCTATGCCGGGGACGGGTTCGGGGGGACCTTCGCCCTCGGCGGGGGCGAGCCTCTGGACGTGACCCTGGCTCTGGAGGGGGACCCCCTGGGGGTGGGCATCGACGGGCTGAGCTTTGCGCTTGTGTCCTCCGCCCCCTCCACCGCCCGGGAGCCCGAGGGGGAGCCGGAGGACATATCCGGGTACACCCTCTGGGAGGTGCTGGAACTGGCCGGGGGCCTTTTGGAGGACCTCGCGGAAGATATTTCCTATGAAATGGGAGGTATGTTCTGATGGAATACGCGGCGCGGTGCGGGGATATCGTGAAGAGCTACGGCAGGCGGCGGGTACTGGGGCCGGTTTCGCTGGAGGTGCGGGCCGGGGAGCTGGCGGCTCTGCGGGGACCCAACGGGGCGGGGAAATCCACGCTCCTGGCGGTGCTGGCGGGCGTCCTGCGGCCGGACGGGGGGACCGTGGAGCGGTGCGGCCCGGTGGGGTATGTGCCCCAGGAGCTGAGTCTCTACGAGTCCCTGACGGCGGGGGAGAATCTGCGGTTCTGGGGGCTGGCCGCCGGGATGCCGGACTGGGCCATCCGGGCGCGGGTCCGGTGGCTCCTGGAGCGGCTGGGGCTGGAGGACAGGGCCGGGGCACAGGTGTCGGCGCTGTCCGGCGGCATGAAGCGGAGGCTCCATCTGGCGTCGGCCCTGATGGTGACGCCGGACCTGCTGCTCCTGGACGAACCCACGGTGGGCGCGGACGGGGACTCGGCGGAGCTCATTCTGGCGCTGCTGCGGCACGTGTGTTCCCTGGGGACGGCGGTGCTGATGGCGACCCATGAGGAGCGGGACCTGGCGGCCTGCCACCGGGTCATCGGGCTGGAGGCCGGGAGGCTCACGGGGGAGGTGTCCGCGCCGTGAGGACGCTTCTGGCGCTTATATATAAAGATGTGAAGCTGTTCCTCCGCTCGGCGGGGGTCCTGGCGCTGGTCCTGCCCCTGCTGCTCCTGCCGGTGAGCCGGGCCTTCGTGTCCGACACCGGATCGGCGGGGCTGATACAGGGGTTCCCCATCGCCGTGCGGGACCTGGACGGGACGGTGATGAGCCGGTCGCTCATCACCCAACTGCGGCAGGTGGAGCTGTTCACCCAGGTCCGGGTGCTGGACCGGGAGTCGGACGAGGCGGCCCTGGGCGGCGGCGCGGCGGCGGTGGTGACCGTCCCGGAGGGGTTTTTCTACGACCTCTACACCATGTCGGACTGCCCCGTGGAGGTGGTGCTGAACGGGGATATGCCCACCCAGAGCGCGGTGTTCGAGGCCATCTTCACCTCGGTCATGGGCATCATCCGGGCCAGCGACTGCGCGGCCGTCGCCCTCTACCGCTTCGCCGCCCACGAGCCGGACGAGGCCCTGTGGCGGCAGATCCGAAATTCCTCCGGCGAGCGGCTGGCGCTGGACGCCCTGGGGCGGCAGGGGGTGTTTGAATTTGCGGACGCGGTGTCCGACGGGGCGGGGGCGCTCACCCGGCGGCTGGCGGCCTGCGTGCTGTCGGTGCTGGCGATGTTTTTCGCCCTGGGCGCGGTGAAGACCGTGCCGGAGGAACGCGCGCTGGGCGTCCTGCCCCGGCTCCGGGCCGCCAGGGGCGCCGGATGGGCCTTCTGGGCGTCCAAATATCTGGCGGCGCTGGCGCTGTCGGCGCCCTCCATGCTGGCCTCGGCCTGGGTCGCGGGGCTGGGGCTCGGGTACACATCGCTGCTCTACGCCGGACTTTTAGCGGGGGCCTTCGCGGTCATGGGCGTGCCCGCGGCGCGTCTCCGGGACCCGGGGCGGGTGCAGAGGGCCGGGAATCTTGTGATCCTGGCGTCCCTGGCCCTGGGCGGGACGCTGGTCCCCGCGCGGCTCCTGCCGGGGGCGGCGCGGGCGCTGTCCCGGTTCACGCTGCCGCATCTGGCCGCGCTGGCCCTGGACGCCCGGGCGGCGGGATTCGGCGTGTGGGAGACACTGGGGCTTGTGTGGCCGCTCTATGTCCTCTGGGGACTGGCGGCGGTCCTTTCACTGCCGCCGGAGAGGAGATCCGGCAATAATAAGGCGAAAACCGAAATGATCCGGCCTTCCGGCGCGGGGGAGGGGGGCTTTTTCGCAAGGCTTGGCAAAATATCCCTCTTCCGTCTCAGCCATCTGGCGGGCGGGGTCCGGGGCGGGGCGCTGATTTTGGCCTCCGCGCTGGTCTGCGCCCTGGCGGCGGGGGCCCGGGGGGACGCCTCGGCGCTGAAGATAGGGGTGTGCCTCCGGGATGACAGCGCGGAGGCGCGGGAGCTGGCGGAGTCCCTGGACGCGGCCTCCGGCGTGGAGGTAACGGTGATCGATGAGCGGGAGGGCCGACGGGCGCTGCTCACCGGGGAACTGGAGGGCCTGCTGGTCATCGGGCGCGGGTACGGCGAGGCGCTCTCGTCCGGCGGTCAACTGCCGCTCTCCTACCGGTCGTCGTCCTCCGCCGGGTCGGCCCGTGGCGCCCGGGAGATCGCGGCGGGTCTGGCCGTGGCCCAGGTCCGGCGGGCCGGGTGCGCCCAGGACGCCCGGGAGCTTCTGGGGCGGGAGATCTCGGAGGCGGAGGCGCTCAGGCTGCGGGAGCTTTTCGACGGGGCGGCGGCGGACATCCCGGAGCTCTATCACATCGCAACATCCGGCGGTCGGGCGGCGGCGGAGCCCTTCGCGCCAAGTCCCCTGGGATTCGGGCTTCTGGCGGCGCTCTTCACCCTGCTCACCTGCTCCGCGCCCCTGTCGGGCCGGGATGCCCGGGCCGTCCGGCGGAGGCTCCGGTCCGTGCGGCACGGGGCGGCGCTGGAGCTGCTGTCCTCCCTGCTGGCGCTGTGGGGGATCGGGTTCGCGGTGATGCTGGCGGTGCTCCTGCCGTGCGGGGCGGAGGCGCGGAGCCTTTGCGCGGCGGCGCTGGGAACGCTGGATCTGGCGGCGCTGGCGCTGGCGTTGTCGCGGCTCTCCCGGGCGGGAGCCGTGGACAGCCTTGCCGCTCCGACGGCCCTTCTCATCTGCCTGCCGGGCGGGTGCTTCGCGGATCTGGCGGCCCTGTCCCCGGCGCTGGCACGGGTGTCCCTCTTCTCCCCGGCGGGGCTCATCGCGGCGGCGGCGGCGAGTCCGGCGGCGGCGGTCGGGGTGATGGCGGAGGCCGCGTGTTTCGCCTGCGCGGCGTGGATGGCGGAGCGGTGAGGCGGCACCCACGGTACGCGGTCTTGCGGCAGTCAGATCGGCTCTCTGTTGGAATACACGCTTCGCTTTCCTTCGCGCATCCGGTCCGCGACACCCGATTTACCGCTCCCGGTCAACCGCGCTGCCGGGACTCTTCGCGCGGCGGTCGGGGCGCGATCCAAGATACCCCCGAATAAATCGCCGCGTCGATCCCGGCGGCGGATCTCCCGCCATGTTTCGTCGAAAAAATTTTGAAAATCACAAAGTATCTCCACAATTTTTGTCTTCATCTGGCGAAAAATCCGCGAAGGCTGCTCGGCGCTTCGATTTATACAGAGTAATACTAATATCCAATCAAAGCGAGACATTCACGGCGGTCTTTTTCACGTCCGGCTTCGTCACGCGGCTTGGAAATACACAAAGTATTCCCTGCGCCGCCTTCCTCGCCCGACGCGAAAAATCCTCGCCGCTCGGTGTCTCCTTTCAATCGGATATTAGGGAGCCTCTGAATAAATCGAAGTGCCGAGATTGGCGAGCAGATTATTCGTCAGATGAAGTCAAAAAATTGTAGGAATACTTTGTGTATTTCAAAATTTTTTGACGAAATATGGCGGAAAATCTGCCGTCAAGATCGGTGCTGCGATTTGTTCAGAGGTTCCTTAGTATAAAAATGTCAAAACGGCGGGGCCACGCCCCGCCGCTTTTTCTTGTCGCCGGTCAGTTGAACACAAACCCGTCCAGGATCGTCCGGACCGCCTCGTCGGTGATGTGCGTCGGCGTCTCGTCCTCCTCCGGCCAATCGTAGATCTCGACAACGTAGCAGATGCCGTCCACCACCATGGGGAAGCCCAGGGCGGGGGTGCCGGGCTCAGCGTGGGGGACCTGGATCTCCGTGCCGTCGGAGAGGGTGTAGGGGTAGTATTCGCCGTCGCCCTTGGCCGCCTCCTGCACCTCCGAACCCTGATCCCCCAGGTCGATGTCGGCCATGACCTCCACCTCCAGCTTCCCCACCTGGTGGCGGCGCGAGAAGACCACCAGGTCTGAGTCGAAGCAGGCGTCGTAGCCCCCTGCCACGCCATGATCCACGGCGGGATAGCCGTCCAGATAGGTGTTGTCCAGCAGGTCCACGCCGACGTAGTCCTGGAGCGCCTGCCAGCTGTCAAAGTGCTGGTGGTCCACCTTGCCGCGGGGTTCCGCGTTCTCCACCCGGTCCCGGGCATCCGGGGACAGCTCGTCCTCATTCAGGACCTTCTGGGTGATGTCGATCCGTTTTTCGCCGTCCTCCCGAGTCCACTCCACGATGCCGTACCGCACCGCCGCCACGGCGGACACGGCCAGCGCCGCCGCCAGGACCGCCGCCAGCGCCGCCGTCAGAAGGGGTCTTCTGATCGGGCGGGATCTCCGCTCCTCCCGGGCGCGGATGTCCCGGACGATGTCCGCGCGGCGCTCATCGCCGATCGTCTCCCGTTTCATCGCTTCTATGTACATCTCCTTAAAATTCATAGTCAAGCTCCTTCCTCAGCATCTCCCTGGCCCGTTGGAGCCTGGTCTGTACGGCGGTCCTGGTGATTTTCAGGATCTTCGCCGTCTCCGTCTGGTTAAGGCCCTCGAAGCAGTATAGGTGCACCACCGCCCGGTACTTCTCCGGCAGACGCCATACCGCCTCCAGGACCTCGCTTCCGTCCCCGCCGGGTTTGGCGGGGATCTCCTCGCTGAGCTCCTGCCCCTGCCGCGCCGGGGAGCGCAGCAGATTCCGGCACTGGTTGGCGGCGCAGGTCAGCAGCCAGGCTTTTTCGCGGCCCTCCCGGCGCCTCATACGGCCCTCGCAGAGCTTCAAAAACACGCTCTGGCACACGTCCTCCGCGTCCTGCCGGGAACCCAGCATACTGAGGGCCAGCCGGTACACGTCGTCCCCGTAGAGCCCGAAGAGCCGCAAGATCTCGTCTCGGTCCATATCCTCATCTCTCCTTCTGTCGCGACAACCATATAACAAGTATACCCCCCGAAGTATCACAGGGAAAAGAGAAATTTCGCAAAATTTTCCCCGCGCCGCGGACCGGCCGCCGAAGCGGGGATCGCCGGCGGCTTCTTTTCGTACATGAACCCGCTTCGCGGGGAATATACTCCTCCCGGGGTGATTTTATGGATTGCAGGATCGGGGACCTCCGCTACAAGGAGGTCATCAACGTCAACACGGGCCTGCGCCTGGGGTATGTGTCCGACGGAGTGTTCGACATAAAGTCGGGCCGTATGCGGGCGCTGGTGGTGCCAGGGGCCTACAAGGTCATGGGGCTTTTCGGAAGGAACGAGGACTATGTGATCCCCTGGGAGGCCATCCGGCGCATCGGGGACGACATCATCCTGGTGGAGGACAGCCGGGTGGAGGCCCGGGAGCGGAAGCCGAAAAAGTGCGCGGAGTTCGTCCCGTGCCGCCCGGAGCGGGAAAAGTGCGTTGATAAGGACGAAAAATGAACCGCGGGGCGAGAAATTTTTTGAAAAACGGGCAAAATAAGGCTTGCAATTCAAAAGCGCCTCTGGTATAATATCAGGGCCTCTTGATGGGGTATTACGCACACGGCGGGACTAAGCGCATGGTGCCGGAAGGCTTGCGCGGCGGAGGATCGCCGTGGAGGTAAGAACTTAATTTGAAAAGGAGAAAAAACAATGGCAGTCGTATCAATGAAACAGCTTCTGGAGGCCGGCGTACATTTCGGCCACCAGACCCGCAGATGGAACCCCAAGATGGCGCCCTACATCTACATGGAGCGCAACGGCATCTACATCATCGACCTTGCGAAGACCGTGAAGAAGCTGGAGGAGGCGTACAACTTCGTCCGTGAGCTTTCCGAGAACGGCGGCACCCTTCTTTTCGTGGGCACCAAGAAGCAGGCCCAGGACGCCATGCGCGAGGAGGCTGAGCGCGTCGGTATGTACTACGTCAACGCCCGGTGGCTGGGCGGTATGCTCACCAACTTCAAGACCATGCGCACCCGCGTGGACCGTCTGGCCCAGCTCAAGCGGATGCAGGAGGACGGCACCTTTGATATGCTCCCCAAGAAGGAGGTCATGAAGCACCTGGGCGAGATGGCAAAGCTGGAGAAGTATCTGGGCGGCGTCAAGGAGATGAACAAGCTCCCCTCCGCTCTCTTCATCGTCGACCCCCGCAAGGAGCGCAACGCCATCGCCGAGGCCCGGAGACTGGGCATCCCCATCGTCGCCATCGTGGACACCAACTGCGACCCCGACGAGGTGGACTATGTGATCCCCGGCAACGACGACGCTATCCGCGCCATCCGCCTCATCGCCTCCACCATGGCCAACGCCATCCAGGAGGGCCGTCAGGGCGAGGACGCCGCCGAGGCCAAGACCGAGGCCGAGGCCGAGGAAGCCGCCGCTGAGTGAGTCTGTTGATTTGATTTCGGATATACGTAAGACTAATTGGGAGGAACTGAAATTATGGCAATTACCGCCGCTGACGTGAAGAATCTGCGTGAGATGACCGGTGTCGGCATGATGGACTGCAAGAAGGCCCTGGCCGCCACCGACGGTGATATAGACAAGGCAGTGGAGTGGCTCCGCGAGAAGGGCCTGGCCGCCGCCCAGAAGAAGGCCGGCCGCATCGCCGCCGAGGGCGTGGCCTATGCCGCCGTCATTGACGGCGTGGGCGTCTGCGTCGAGGTCAACGCCGAGTCCGACTTCGTGGCAAAAAACGACGTGTTCGTGGACTACGTCCATCAGGTGGCCGCCGTCATCGCCCATGACGGCCCCGCCGATCTGGACGCCCTCATGGCCTGTAAGTACCCCGATTCCGAGCTCACCGTCAAGGAGGCCCAGAACGAAAAGGTCCTGGTGATCGGCGAAAACATCAACGTCCGCCGCTTCACCCGCTTCGCCTCCGGCGTCTCCGTCCCCTACGTCCACATGGGCGGCAAGATCGGCGTCGTCGTCAACCTGGAGACCGACCTGCCCGCCGAGGCCGTCACCGCCGTGGGCAAGGACGTTGCCATGCAGATCGCCGCGCTGAATCCCCGCTTCTGGGATAAGTCCCAGGTGAGCCAGGACGTGCTGGACGAGGAGAAGAAGATCATGCTGGCCCAGATGGCCAACGACCCCTCCATGGCGAACAAGCCCGAGCAGGTCCGCGAGCGCATCGTCATGGGCAAGATGGGCAAGTTCTACGCCGAGAACTGCCTCCTCCAGCAGGAGTTCGTCAAGGACAACGCCGTGACCGTGGAGAAGTACATCGCCTCCTCCGCCAAGGCTCTGGGCGGCAGCGTCAAGTTTGTGGACGCCGTCCGCTTCGAGAAGGGCGAGGGCATCGAGAAGCGTCAGGACGACCTGGCCGCCGAGGTCGCAAAGCTTGTGAAATAATTCAAAAACCGCATATGATTCCCGGGGACGCAAGTCTCCGGGAATTTTTATACATTTGGGTTCCATTTTGTACTCGACAAGAGGTTGCAGAATTGGTATAATTGAGCTGAAATTGAATTCAGGAAAGAGGGGTTTTCGATGAACGACTACATCATACTGACCGATTCCTCCTGCGACCTGCCCGCGGCGCTGGCGGAGGAGCTGGATATAAAGGTCCTGCCGCTGAAGGTGAATCTGGACGGAAAAGAGTTCCGCAACTACCTGGACGAGCGGGAGATCCCCGCCTCCCAATTTTACGCCGCCCTCCGAAACGGCGGCAACGCCTCCACCAGCGCCGTCAATCCCGGCGAGTTCGCGGAAATCATGACCCCCTATCTGGAGCGGGGCCTGGACATCCTGTACATCGGCTTCGCCACGGCCCTATCCAGCACCTGCCAGAACGGCGCCATCGCGGCGGAGGAGCTGAAGGAGAAATATCCGGAGCGGAAGGTCCTGGTGGTGGACTCCAAGTGCGCCTCCATGGGGCAGGGGCTTTTGGTGTACCTGGCGGCGAAGAAAAAGCGGGAGGGCGCCTCGCTGGAGGAGCTCTATGACTTCACGAAGGCCACGGCGCCGCGGGTGGTCCACTGGTTCACGGTGGACGATCTCTACTTCCTGAAGCGCGGGGGCCGTGTCAACGCCGCCACCGCCGCCGTGGGGACGCTTCTGAACATCAAGCCCGTGCTCCACGTGGACGACGAGGGACGCCTCATCAATATGTCCAAGGCCCGGGGCCGCCGGGCGTCCATCAAGGCCATCTTCGACAAGTGCGCCCAGACCGGCGACGGCATCTCCAACCAGCACGTCTTCATCAGCCACGGCGACTGCCCGGAGGACGCAGAGTACCTGGCCTCCATGGTCCGGGAGAATCTGCACCCCCTGGACGTGACCGTAAGCTACGTGGGTCCCGTCATCGGCGCCCACTCGGGTCCCGGGACGCTGGCGATCTTCTTTTTGGGGGATGTGCGGTGATACGGATATAATTGCAAACGGCGGCAGGGATACCTCCTGCCGCCGTTTTTTGAATGAAAAAATCCTTTGAAAAGACCTATCCGATTTGAGTTCAAGGCACTGAATAAGCGTAAAAACTTTTTGAAGGGAGGAACGGATCTCTTGGATCAGGACAAAATACTCCCCTACGTGGAGCCGATCTTTCGCTTCTGCCGCAAAAGACTGCGCAGCCGCTGCGACGCGGAGGATCTGGCAAGCGAAATACTCTGCCATATCCTTGACGGTATGCGAAAATACGAGATCAAGTCGCTGGACGCATGGGTCTGGCGGGTCGCGCGGAACCGCTGCGCGCGATTTATCGGGAAGCAAAAGAAAGAGCGCACGGTTTTGTCGGAGGAGTACACCCACTCGGTTCCGGCGTATGACGACTACGCGGGGATCGACACGGAAAATACGGAGCGCGATTTTGAGACGGTTTTCCGGTATCTGCATACGCTTTCCCAAATGTACCGGGATATTTTGGTCGATCACTACATCGGCGAGCTGTCCGTCAGGGCGATCGCCGAAAAATACGCGCTCACGGAAGCCACCGTCAAATGGCGTCTGATACTAATATTCAATCAAAATAAGACATTCGCGACGGTCTTTTTCGCGTCAAGCTTCGTCATACGGCTTGGAAATACATACAGTATTCCCGGCGCCGCCTTCCTCGCTTGACACGAAAAATCCTCGCCGCTCGGTGTCTTCTTTTAATTGAATATTAGTATGAACGTGGGGCGTCAAAGGGTCAGAGAGAGGATAGGAGCGAAACAAATGGAAAAAATTTATAAGAGGATCAACTGGAACACCGCCGCCTGCAACGGCTCCGCGGACACAGACCGCTATCTGCACACACAGCTTGCCCGCGCCGTATGCAAAGCGGCATACGAAACGCCGCTGACCGTGGAGGAGATCGGCGTTCGCACCGGGATCCCCGTCCTGTACATCGAGGATGAGATCCCGCGCCTGGAATACGGAGAGGCCGTGTGCAAAATCGGGAATAAATATGCGGCGAATTTTATCGTCTTTCGGCTGGAGGACAGGAAAACGGTGGAAAAGGCATCGGAACAGATGATAAAAGGGCTTGCGGACCGGTTTGAGAGGATGTTCAGCAGCGCGGCGGGCGATGTGGACCGTTTGAACTTCTATGGGCACGGTTTCGGCATGGAGCGATTGGGACATTTTGTTGTGCCGTATGTTTTGAGGAAAAAGATCGGGACGCTGAAAACCGACCGTCTCCAAATGAAAAACGGTCCGTTCCCGCCCCGCAGGGACGGCGGATACGGCTGGTTTATCGTAGAAGAGACCGTTGACAGCGGTGAGAAGCCTTCGGAATACACCACAGGCTGCAACGCGGCGGGCGGCGGCGGGGGCAATATCTATTACTATTGGACCGCAAAATACTTTGACAACGATATTTATCACAACGGAGGAACGCGCTGGCTGTGCGAAAAGAACATTTTCCCGGAGAAGCCCGACGGTATTGTAAAACCCGCCCTGCTGTCGGATGAAGAAGCCGCCGGTCTGATCCAAAAAGGTCTTCTTGTGAAGGACGGGCCGGAGTACCGGTTGAATTTCGCCTGTTTTACCGAAAAACAATTTGCCGAGTTCGTTTCTCTGTTTGCCATAGAGGATGAAGAGCTTGAAAACGCGCTGTCGGAGTGGATCCTCTCGGTGCGAAACAGCTTTTCAAGCTTTGTGCCAAAACGGTTGGAGCCTCAAATCAACCAATGGGTCTCCCAGTATCTGTTTCAAGCCGTCGGTCATGTCACGGACGAGCTGATGAACAGAGGCGTTTTGAAAAAAACGTCGCCGGATCGGCCTTTGACGGACGGCGTATTTTATGTTTCGGGCAAGTATATAAACCCTTGACGGAAAACAGGGAACCGCCCGCGCGGTTCCCCGTTCTTTTCAGTTTCATACTAATATCTAATTGAAAGAAGACACCGAGCAGCGAGGATTTTTTGCGTCAGACGAGGAAGGCGGCGCAGGGAATACTTTGTGTATTTCCAAGCCGACTGACGAAGTATCCAAGGGCCCCCACACGGCCCTGCCGCGTGGGGAGAGGAGGAGCCGAGCCTGCGCCTGAGGACGACCAACGGGAGTCCGAGGTAAAGCGGCTCGTGCGACGACTAAAAAAAGACCGGCGTGAATGTCTTGTTTTGATTAGATATTAGTATCACGGCTCACTCCGCCGAGATCATGTAGTAATACACCGGCTGGCCGCCTGAGATGAGCTGGATGTCGGCGTCCGGGAAGAGGGAGGAAAGCTTCTCCTCCACGGCCTTGGCCGCCTCCTCGGTGACGTCCTCGCCGTAGAAGACGGTGAGGACCTCCGGGTCGAAATCCCGCACCGCGTCGGCGATGCCGCCGATGAGCTCCGCAAGGTCCGAGGTGCTGGCCAGGAGCTGGTTCTCCAGGAGGGCCAGGTACTCGCCGGATTTGATGTGGTTCCCGTCAAACTCCGAATCACGGGCCGCGTATGTAACAAGGGCGGTGTGGACGGTGCCGCAGGCGTCGGTCATGGCGTCGGTCAGCTCGTCGGGCTCCAGGGAGTCGTCGAAGCACACCAGCGCGGAGATGCCCTGGGGCACGGTCTTGGAGGGGATCACCACCACGCTCTTTTCGGTGAGGCGGTCACACTGCTGGGCCGCCATGATGATGTTCTTGTTGTTGGGCAGGACAAAGACGATCTCCGCCGGGACCGACTGGACTGCCCGCAGGATGTCCTCGGTGGAGGGGTTCATGGTCTGCCCGCCGGTGACCAGGGCGTCCACGCCCAGATTCTTGAAGACAGCCTCCATGCCGGAACCGGCGCAGACGGCCACCAGGCCGTACCGCTTCTCCGGCGGCGCGTCCACGGGCTCGGCATTTTGCCGCTCCTCCATGGCCTCCAGCTCCCGCTCCACGGCCTCCAGGTCGTCGGTGGACTGGGCCTTGCGCCCGGCGGCCAGGTCGTCCCGCTGGGTGACCATGTTCTCGATCTTGGCAAGCTCCAGGGTGCCGTACTGCTGGGCGGCGTTGAGGGCGTCCCCGGGGGTATTGGTGTGGACGTGGACCTTGAAAGCCTCGTCGTCCTCGCCGATGACCAGGGAGTCGCCGATGGAGCCCAGGTACTCCCGGAAGGGGTCCAGGTCCACGTCCGGGTCCTTCTTGCGGACGATGAAGACGGTGTCGAAGGCGAAGGTGATCTCCTCGTCGGAGAGGCCCGCGAAGTCCGCGCCCTCCCGGGGCGCATCTTCGGTGACCGTGTGCTCCACGGGCTTGCCCAGGAGCGCGGAGAGCATACCCCGCAGGATGCACAGGTACCCCTTGCCTCCCGCGTCCACCACACCGGCCTTCTTGAGGACCGGGTTCTGCTCGGTGGTCCCGGCCAGGGCCACGTCCCCGGCGGAGATCATCCGGTCGAACATCTCCTCCAGGTCCTCCCCCTCCTCCGCGTAGGCCCGGGCGGCCTCGGCGGCGACGCGGGAGACGGTGAGGATGGTGCCCTCGGTGGGGCGCATGACGGCCTTGTAGGCGGCGTTGACGCCCCGCTGGAAGGCGGCGGCCATCTCGGCGGCGTCGCAGGTCTTTTTCTCCTTCAGGCTCTTGCCGATGCCCCGGAAGAGCAGGGAGAGGATGACGCCGGAGTTGCCGCGAGCTCCCCGGAGAAGGGCGCTGGCAACCGCGTCGGCGCAGGCGGTGACGGTGGCGTAGTCGCCGGACTTGAGGGCGGCGACGCCGGAGCCCATGGTCAGGCTCATATTGGTGCCGGTGTCCCCGTCCGGGACGGGGAAAACGTTGAGCTCGTTGATCTGCTGCTTGTTCTGCTCCAAAAGGGCCGCGCCGGAGACGATCATCGATTTGAAAAGCGCGGCATCTATCGACTGTATCAAGGCTTTACTCCTCCATCAATCCATACTGATCGAGTCCACGTACACGTCCACGGAGCGGACCGCGACGCCTGTGGCCTCGGTGACCTTATACTTGACCTCGCTGATGATGCTGCCGCACAGCACCGGGATGTTGACCCCCTGGTCAACGATGATGTGAAGATCGATGAGGATGTAATCCTCCCCGTAGGCGATGTGAACGCCCTTCCCCATGGCCTCTGGCTTCAGAAGGTGGACCAGCCCGTCGGTGACGGAGCGCATAGCCATGCCCTTGACGCCGAAGCAGCTGGTGGCCGCGTCGCCCACCAGCGTGGTGATCACGTCGGGCGAGATGGAGATGATGCCGAGACCGGTTTTGAATCTTACCATATGAGCACCCCTTTGCAGTGTAAAGTAGACGCAAAATAACACGTGTATCATTATAATACAACGCCGTCCCGGTTACAAGAGGGCAAAACCACGATTTTTTCATAAATCTGCCGGGAGGTATTGAAATATTTGCGGGGATGGTGTAAAATGGTCCTGATTGAAACCACCTTTTGTGGAGGTATAAAAATGAAGAAGAAAAAAATATTTGCCGTCCTTTCCGCCATAGCCATCGTCGCCGCCGCCTTTGTCGCGGTTTATTTATTCCGCAAGCAGCTCGCGTCTCTCATCCAGTCTCTCTCCGCCCGCCGCAACAAGCTCCCCCCGGATGAAGCTCCCCAGCCCGACTTCACCGACGAGGAGCGAGAGGCGTTCGCGGATATCTGAGGAGGAAAAGACCATGAAAAAACGTTTTGTATGCTTTTTGCTGGCGCTGACGCTGGCCGCGGCAATGCTGCCTGTGTCCGCTCTTGCGGATGGAGGTGTGACGGACAGGATCCTCACCTCCTACGACCCCGACAACTATGTTGAACTCATCATCTCCGGCAACACTCTGACGGTCAGCGGGAAGCTGAAGATAGAGGGGCTGGAAGACCTGTGGCTCCGGTGCGGAGCCGCCGAATCCACAATCGCGGCGGAGAGTGGGGACTATTTTTCCCAAAGTATCCCTCTTGATCTCACGGAGGCCGCCGTTGTGAAGGAGTATTACGCGACAGGCGACAGCCTCCCCATGTACTCCTCATATATCTGGAACACAGTATACATTGAGCCCACAGGCGGCGGGTACAGGT
This sequence comes from uncultured Oscillospiraceae bacterium, assembly GCA_947624585.1. Classification (GTDB taxonomy): domain Bacteria; phylum Bacillota; class Clostridia; order Oscillospirales; family Oscillospiraceae; genus RUG626. Next base: position 50,556 of record CANQKZ010000005.1, read on the forward strand.
TCATGAAGTCGCTTGTTCTCGACAACAACATGGCCCTCGGCAAGGCATACGCCGACCCCGACAAATACCGCGACGCCTCCCTGGTCGCGGAAAAGGTCAAGGCTATGTCCAATGAGATCGTGGGCGGGGAAACAGACGAATATCGGAAGATCTTCCTGCTCCACAAATGGGTGGCGGAGAACATATATTACGACTACGACTCCTACTATAGTGGCGATCGTACATTTTACGACGCGGAGGGTGTGCTTGCATCCAAGCGCTCGGTGTGCGAGGGGTATGCCGAGCTGCTTAAAAATCTCATCCAGGCACAGGGCATCCCGGCTATGAAGACCACCACCTACGCTCTTGGACTCGGCTCAAACGGCGCTTCCTTTGCCACGAGCGCGGATCATGCGGCTGTGACCACGTCCAATCACGCCCATGTGGAGGCATACGTAAACGGGCGCTGGGTCATCATGGATCCCACATGGGATTCCAACAACAAATACCAGAACGGGGTTTATGACACGCAGCCCGTTAAGGATTTTTACTATTTCGACATCACGCCGGAGGCATTGGCGCTGAATCACAAATACATCACAAGAGGCGACCGCAGCATCCGTATCCTCGACGGGAACATCGTCGGCGCCGATCCGCTGCCGGTTCTGAACGCCGCGCCCACAGGCTCCACCGTCCTGGTGAACGGCGCGGAGGTCAAATTTGACGCTTACACCATCAATGGCAACAATTACTTCAAGCTCCGCGATTTGGCGTATGTGTTGAGCGGTTCGGCAAAGCAATTCAACGTCACCTGGAACGACGCCAAGGGGGAGATTGAGCTTGTGTCCCAAAGCGCCTACACGCCGGTGGGCGGGGAGCTTCAGCAAGGCGGCGGAAAGGAATGCCAGGCCGCGCTGAACGTAAGCACGATCTACCTGGACGGGTGCGTTGAGCCGCTGACGGCGTACACGATAAACGGAAACAACTATTTCAAGCTCCGCGACCTGGGGATCGCTTTCGATTTTGACGTGACCTGGGACGGGGAGCGGAACACCGTCATCATAGATACCGCAAGCTCCTATACGCCGGATTGAGGCGAGAAAAAGGTATTAAAGGAAAGTATAAAACCCGGTCGAGGGCGCAAATCCCGCCCCGTCGGCAAAACGAAACCCCCGTTTTCCGGGGGTTTCGTTGTTTTTTCGCAGCCGAATTTAGGAGAATCACGGTATTTGTCGCCGCCAATATAAGCTTTATACTAATATTCAATCAAAATAAGACATTCGCGACGGTCTTTTTCGCGTCAAGCTTCGTCATACGGCTTGGAAATACATAAAGTATTCCCGGCGCCGCCTTCCTCGCTTGACACGAAAAATCCTCGCCGCTCGGTGTCTTCTTTTAATTGAATATTAGTATTACTCCTCTTTCCTGTACTCCAAAATATCCCCCGGCTGGCAGTTCAGGGCCTCGCAGATGGCCTCCAGGGTGGAGAAGCGGATGGCGCTGACCTTGCCGGTCTTGATCTTGGAGAGGTTCACGTTGGCGATGCCCACCTTCTCCGCGAGGGCGTTGAGGGACATCTTCCGGTCCGCCATCACCCGGTCCAGGCGCAATATGATCGGCATGGCTCCACCTCAAAGCGTCTCGTCGGACTGGCGCTGGAGCTCCTCGCCGTAGCGGAAGATCCAGGACAGGAAGAACATCGCCGCCGGGATGATAAAGCGGGACAGCTCCAGTCGGAAATCCACCGTGTAGCTCTTTACGTACTCCTGGTTCAGGAAATATCCGAACTCAAAGAGTCGCAGCTCCATAGCTGTGATCAGCGGTTCGGCGACGCTCCAGACCGCCACCTGCGCCAGGGACATCCAGCCCAGCTTCCTGAGATTCTCCGACACCGCGGAGTCGAAGGGCCGCCCCTCCGCCATGGGGGCCAGGATTTGATGGAGGATGCCCGCCTCCACCGCCGCGATGGCCAGCACCAGAGCGCCCGCCAGGAACATCACTACCACCGGCACCAGGGGCCTGGTGCTGCCGGGAACAAGCTGGGCCAGGTTCAGCCGCACATTTCCCAAAGTCAGATGCAGATCCCCGCCCACCAGCACCGCCACCGTGTCGTCGTTTCGGATGGACAGATAGTACACGGAGGTGATGATGAGGCCCGCGAACAGGACGATGGCGGCGGCGATGAAGAGCACCCGGAAGATCCTGGCGAAACTGTCCAGCACACGCGCCGTCTTTTTGAGCTTTTCCATATCTGTGTGTCGAGTAGACAGTCTCGACACTCCTTCCACAATAAAGTTTCTTATCTGTGAAGGGATTGCCTACTGCCCCTCACA